>NZ_JBIVBY010000002.1:179844-187337 GCF_044746405.1 Pseudomonas sp. NPDC086251 | reverse complement strand
CGCGCTTCCCCCCTCCCCCTGCTCTCATTTTTTCTCTTCATCAACAAAAAAAAAAAAAAAAAAAAACCCCCCCCCCCCCCCCCCCCCCCCACAGCTCCTACACAGCTCCTACACAGCTCCTACACAGCTCCTGGGCATTACCGGTTATTGATCATCAAAATACCGCTCATGCCAATCCACCAGCGGCTGTGGCGAATTGAGTTTCTGGCCGTAGATTACCGAGTACGACAACACGTTTTGCACGTACTGGCGGGTTTCGTCGAACGGGATGCTTTCTACCCACACGTCGAAGCTCAGGTGGTCGGCGCCGCGCAGCCATTGCCGTACGCGGCCGGGGCCGGCGTTGTAGGCGGCGGAGGCGAGGACGCGGTTGCCGTTGAACTGGCTGTGCACCTGGCTCAAGTAAGCGGCGCCGAGCTGGATGTTCTTGTCCGGATCGAGCACTTGCTGTGGCGAGGCCAGCGGAATACTGAACTTGCGCGCGGTTTCCTTGGCGGTGCCGGGCATCAATTGCATCAGGCCGCTGGCGCCAACGCCGGAGCGGGCGTCATCCATGAAAGCACTCTCCTGGCGAGTGATGGCGAACACCCAGCTGGAATGCAGGCCCCGGACCTTGGCTTCACGGACCAGGGTTTCGCGGTGAGCCATCGGGAAGCGGATGTCCAAGTCGTCCCAATACTGCGCCTGACTGATGGTGCGGATGGCCGGGAAATACCATTTCAGGTCGTAGGCCAGTTTCGCCTGGGCGACCATTTCGTCACGGCTGAAATGGCGGCTGACGTGGTACCACTCACGGCGACCGTCGACAATCTGCCCGCGAGCGTGCAGTTCCAGAGCGCGACGCACGCCAGGGGTGTTGCGAACCTTGTTGATCAGCGCCTGGCTCAGCACCAGCGGTTTGTTGACCAGCGAATAGGGTGACTGCGAGCGATCGGCGGCGAGGAAGCCATAGAAGTCGCGTTCGCGAGCGAGGCCTTTGTACAGCGTCTGCGCTTCCGGATTTTGCGGTTGCGCCAGTTCCAGGCTGCGGGCCTGCCAGTAGCGCCAGCGGTTAGTGGTCGCCAGATCCTGCGGCAGGCGGCGGGTCAGCTGATACGCATCGTCCCAGCGGGCCAGGCGCAGCAGCAGGCGCAGGCGCCATTCGGACACGGTGTTGTCGCGCAATTCCGGGTCGTACTTGGTCATCACGTCCAGCGCGCGGCTGTCGTAACGCCGTGCGAGGGTCAGGCCGATTTCCCGGGCGATCGCGACCTTTTCATCGCGGGAGAAGTGCATGCTGCTGGCATAACCGTCGAGCAGGTCCATGGCCTTGTCCGGGTCCTGGCGTGCCAGGCGGCGCAGGCCGAGGCTGACCACATCGGACATCGGTTCGTCGGCCGGGGTGAAGCGCGACGGCTGGTTCAGCAGCTCGGGTTTCTGCGCCACATCCACCAGCAAGCGACCACGAGGGGCGAGGGTGGTCAGGCCGTTGACCAGGCTATTGGCCAGCGGATAGTTGCGGGCCTGGGCGGCGAGCTTGGTGCGCTCCCAGCGTTTTTGCTCGGTGAGCTGGCCTTCAGCGGCCCATTGCCCGAACAGTGCGTCGCACGCGGCAGGTTGCGATTTGCCGGTCAGCCAGAGTTTATTGGCGTTGGCGTAACCTTCGGCTTTCTGGTTGTGACCGATCTGATACTGCGCGTTCAGGCAGTCCAGTTCGGTGAAATTGAGCTTGGGGTCGTAGTACTTGACGAAGGGCGCCCAGTCGCCGCGTTCGGCCAGCCAGCGCAACCAGCGCAGCTTCATCCAGTTGGCTTGCGGCAGGTCACCGTGTTCGGCGAGGAATTTCTCGATCTCGGCATTGCTCGCGGTTTTCAGGCGCGCGGTCAGTTCGTCATACGCAAGGTAAGGCTCCAGCGGATAATCGCTGAGGGCCTGGCTGTAGCGAAAATAAGGACCGGTATCACCCTTGGCCAAGGCGCGCTTGGCTTCATCGTAATACTGGCGCTGGGTGGACAGGTCCACCGCCTGGGCTGAGTGGATGGCAGTGGCGGAAAGAAGAAAACAGGACAAAAGACTGAAAAGGCGACTGCGCATGAGACGTCCGGGCAGAGAAATCATGACAAGCGCGGACAATGCCCGCGCTGAATTGTCTGTAGCTTAGCCTTTTGCCAGCAGCGGGCGAAAGCTTTGCCGGCCTGCTGGCATAAGTTCGCAACAATTGTCATGCAGAGTGCCACGAAGGTGAAATTGCCGGCCTTCTGAAGCCTCAAGTCAGGTAGAATGCGCGCCCGGTTTTTGGAGAAGCTCATGACCCTGCTCAAATTCAGCGATGTGTCCCTTGCTTTCGGCGCTATGCCGTTGTTGGACAAGGTGTCCTGGCAGATCGCCCGTGGTGAGCGGGTGTGCATCATCGGCCGTAACGGCACTGGCAAGTCCAGCATGATGAAGCTCGTCAAGGGCGACCAGAAGCCCGATGAGGGCTCCGTTTGGCGCGCACCCGGCCTCAAGATTGGCGAATTGCCGCAAGAATTGCCGGTAGCCGACGAGCGGACCGTGTTCGACGTGGTGGCCGAAGGCCTGGACGGTGTGGGCGAGTTGCTTGCGCAATATCACCACCTGAGCCAGAACATCGTCACCGACGCCGACCTGGACAAACTGATGCACGTCCAGCACGACCTCGAAGCCCGCGATGGCTGGCGTTTGCAGCAACTGGTCGACAGCACCTTGAGCCGTCTGCAGTTGCCGGCCGACAAGACCCTCGCCGAATTGTCCGGCGGCTGGCGTCGTCGCGTCCTGCTGGCTCAGGCCCTGGTTTCCGAGCCGGACCTGCTGTTGCTCGACGAACCCACCAACCACCTGGACATCGGTGCCATCGCCTGGCTCGAAGAAGCGCTGAAGGATTTCCAGGGCGCCGTGCTGTTCATCACGCACGACCGTTCTTTCCTGCAGAACCTCGCGACCCGCATCCTTGAACTGGACCGCGGTGGCCTGATCGACTGGAACGGCGACTACGCCAGTTTCCTCGTGCACAAAGAAGCATCGCTGGCCGCTGAAGAAACCGCCAACGCGCTGTTCGACAAAAAACTGGCCCAGGAAGAAGTCTGGATCCGCCAGGGCATCAAGGCCCGTCGCACCCGTAACGAAGGCCGCGTCCGCGCATTGAAAGCGTTGCGCGTTGAACGCAGCGAACGTCGCGAGCGCACCGGCAAGGCCAACATTCAGCTGGACACCGCTGACAAATCCGGTAAGCAGGTGATGGTCCTTGAGAACGTGAGCTTTGCTCACCCGGGTGGCCCGTTCCTGATCAAGGATTTCTCGATGGTCCTGACGCGCGGCGACCGTATCGGTCTGCTGGGCGCCAACGGTACCGGCAAGACCACGCTGCTGAAGTTGATGCTCAGTGGTCTGCAGCCAACGAGCGGCACAGTGGAAGAGGGGACGCGCATCGACGTGGCCTACTTCGACCAGTTGCGCCATCAGCTGGACCTGGAAAAGACCGTGATCGACAACGTCGCCGAAGGTCGCGACTTCATCGATATCGATGGTCAGAGCCGTCACGTGCTGAGCTACCTCGGCGACTTCCTGTTCAGCCCGCAGCGTGCCCGCACGCCGGTCAAGGCGCTGTCCGGTGGCGAGCGTGCTCGTCTGTTGCTGGCCAAACTGTTCAGCAAACCAGCGAACCTGCTGGTCCTCGACGAACCGACCAACGACCTCGACGTCGAAACCCTCGAGCTGCTGGAAGAGGTCTTACTGACCTTCAACGGCACCGTGCTGATGGTCAGTCACGACCGGGCATTCCTCGACAACGTGGTGACCAGCACCCTGGTGTTCGAAGGTGAAGGCAAGGTTCGCGAATACGTCGGTGGTTATCAGGACTGGCTGCGTCAGGGCGGCTCGCCGCGCCTGCTGGGCGTGACCGAGAGCAAATCCGGCAAGGCTGACCTGACCTCTGCGGTCGTGACGGCTGAAGCTGCGCCAGTGGCGGCGGTAGAAGCGCCAGTGGCGAAGAAAAAGCTCAGCTACAAGTTGCAGCGTGAGCTGGAAATGTTGCCGGCTCAGATCGAAGCCATGGAAAAACAGATCGCTGCGGTTGAAGCGCAAATGGCGGATGCCGGTTTCTACCAGCGTCCTGCCGCCGAGACAGCTGCCGTGATTGCTCAGCTGGAGCAGTTGCAGGCTGAGCTCGACATCATGGTCGAGCGTTGGGCCGAGCTGGATGCCTGATTGAGCCTGCAATAAAAAAGCCCGGCGTTCAGTGATGAGCGCCGGGCTTTTCGTATGAAACGCGATCTGCAAGTCGCAAGCAAATCAAATGTGGGAGCGGGCTTGCTCGCGAAGGCGGTGTGTCAACCGACGTTGATGTTGAATGACCCACCGTCTTCGCGAGCAAGCCCGCTCCCACATGTTCCGTGTTGTCAGCTTTTGATCAGGCGCACCGCGAGCACATCGCAAGGCGCACCGTGCAGTACATCATTGGCGGTGGAGCCCAGCAGCAGCGCCAGGCCATGCCGGCCGTGACTGCCCACCACGATCAGGTCGCAGGTTTGCTCCTTGGCCAGATGGTGAATCTCCTGGCGTGGCTGGCCGTAGGTCAGGTGGCTGTATTCCTTGGAGAGTTCCGGATATTTCACGATCAACCGGTCAAGGCGCTCCTTGGCCTGATCAAACTGCTGTTGTTGCAGTTGTGACAGGTCCATCGGCACGTCGCCGCCAAAGGCCATGGCCATCGGCTCGACAATGTGCACCAGGGACAGCTTCGCACCGTTGCTCACCGACAGTTCGCGAGCGCGGTGGATTACAGGGTCGCACTCTTCGGTTAGATCTACAGCGACCAGAATGTGGTTGTAGGGCATGAGGTGCTCCTCCTGAGGATTGCAATAGTGGTAAGTATGGCTGGTTTCAAGCGCATTGGCTCCAAAGTGACTGAATGCGCTCATCAAGAATCGGGAGTACAGATATGACGGTCTGGATAGTGGTGTCAATCCTGCTGGTGGTGTTGAGTCCGCTGGCATGGTTGCGACCGTCCCGCCACCAGAGCGGCCGCATGGCCCTGCGCATGGAAGCACGACGCATTGGGTTGGCCATGCAACTGGCGCCCCAGGAGTGGCCGCACTGGCTGAGCAAGGAACCGCCGAGCCCGTGTGCCCAGTATCACCGACCACGGCGTGGCAATCAGCCGGCGTGCTGGAGCTACTGGCAAAAATCACCCGGTGTGTGGGTGAATCAGTGGCAGGAGGTCTGTGAGGATCCGGCGCTGCTGAATCATTTCGAAAAATTGCCGGACAACGTTTACAAGGTCGAAGCGGACAAGCAGATGATCACGTTGTACTGGGGCGAGAAGGGCGAAGCGACTGTTTTGCAACAAATCGATGCCACCCTCAAGGCACTCGCCTGAAACCCGCCCACAACGAATCGCATTTTCCAACGATTCACGCGGACGACTCTCTGTAGGAGCAAGCTTGCTCGCGATGGTCGTCAACGCTAACGCTGCAAACCTGACACCCCGCGGTGCGCGCAGGTTTATCGCGAGCAAGAGCCCCATCCCCACGCCGCAGGCAATAAAAAGCCCGACATCATCATCGGGCTGGAGTTGGCCAGGCAGGCCGGTAATTCGCTGTGGGCTGATCTTACGCCGGGCATTAGCCAAAGCGTTCACATTTTTCCCCAAGGTCCCGCCAGCGTAGCCTGTTAAACACGGGTTGCAGGGAATTAGGGCGACTTTTCTAACTATTGATCTTATGAATGGCCTCACATGCAGCCGCGTGTTGAAGATCTTCGCGTTACGGGAATGACCGGAAAGTCGCGTTTCAACCCGTATTTTGCGCGATTGACAATTGCCGGAAATTCCGTGAAGGTGACATACCCAAATCAAACGGGCGTATGAATTGAGCGTTTGTATTACAGACCGCTCCTACAGAATCCCGACTATCGCGTTGGCGGGTGTGCCGGGTGGATTGGCGTAGCATTGACGTTTAACGTCCCTGCCCAGCCATTCGCCTGCGTCCGACGTGTACTGTTCAGCTTCCATATCGTGGAGATCAGTTGATGATTTACGAAGGTAAAGCCATCACGGTTAAGGCTCTTGAAAGTGGCATCGTCGAATTGAAATTCGACCTCAAGGGTGAGTCCGTCAACAAGTTCAACCGTCTAACCCTGAACGAACTGCGTCAGGCCGTAGACACCATCAAGGCAGATGCTTCGATCAAGGGTGTGATCGTCAGCAGTGGCAAGGACGTCTTCATCGTCGGCGCCGACATCACCGAATTTGTCGAGAACTTCAAGCTGCCTGATGCAGAGCTTGTTGCAGGCAACCTCGAAGCCAACAAGATTTTCAGCGATTTCGAAGATCTCAACGTCCCGACTGTCGCCGCGATCAACGGCATCGCTCTGGGTGGCGGTCTGGAAATGTGCCTGGCAGCGGACTTCCGCGTCATGTCCGCTACCGCGAAAATCGGCCTGCCGGAAGTCAAGCTGGGCATCTACCCGGGCTTCGGCGGTACCGTGCGCCTGCCGCGCATCATCGGTGCCGACAACGCCATCGAGTGGATTGCCGCGGGTAAGGAAAACCGTGCTGAAGACGCGCTGAAAGTCGGCGCCGTCGATGCCGTGGTTGCTCCCGAGAAGCTGGCGGAAGCGGCACTGAACCTGATCAAAGGCGCCATCTCCGGCGAATTCGATTACAAGGCCAAGCGTCAGCCAAAGCTGGAAAAACTCAAGCTCAACGCCATCGAACAAATGATGTCGTTCGAAACCGCCAAAGGTTTCGTGGCCGGTCAAGCTGGCCCGAACTACCCGGCCCCGGTCGAGGCGATCAAGACCATCCAGAAAGCGGCGAACTTCGGTCGCGACAAGGCGCTGGAAGTCGAAGCTGCAGGTTTCGTCAAACTGGCCAAGACCTCTGCCGCGCAGAGCTTGATCGGTCTGTTCCTGAACGATCAGGAACTGAAGAAAAAGGCCAAGGCCTACGACGAAATCGCCAAGGACGTGAAGCAGGCCGCTGTATTGGGCGCCGGCATCATGGGTGGCGGTATCGCGTATCAGTCGGCCTCCAAAGGCACGCCGATCCTGATGAAAGACATCAACGAGCACGGCATCGAGCAAGGCCTGGCTGAAGCCGCCAAGCTGCTGGTGAGCCGCGTTGATAAAGGTCGCATGACCGCGGCGAAAATGGCTGAAGTGCTCAACGGCATTCGTCCGACCCTGTCCTACGGTGATTTCGGTCACGTCGACCTGGTCGTCGAAGCGGTCGTCGAAAACCCGAAGGTCAAGCAAGCCGTGCTGGCCGAAGTCGAAGACAAGGTCAAAGAGGACACCATCCTCGCGTCCAACACCTCGACCATTTCCATAAACTTGCTGGCCAAAGCCCTCAAGCGTCCGGAAAACTTCGTCGGCATGCACTTCTTCAACCCGGTGCACATGATGCCGCTGGTTGAAGTGATTCGTGGCGAGAAGTCCAGCGAGCTGGCCGTTGCCACCACCGTTGCCTACGCCAAGAAAATGGGCAAGAACCCGAT
>NZ_JBIVBY010000002.1:177194-179835 GCF_044746405.1 Pseudomonas sp. NPDC086251 | reverse complement strand
CCCGTACTTCGGCGGTTTCGCCAAGCTGGTCAGCGCCGGTGTGGACTTCGTCCGTATCGACAAGGTCATGGAAAAATTCGGCTGGCCAATGGGCCCGGCGTACCTGATGGACGTGGTCGGCATCGACACCGGCCACCACGGTCGTGACGTGATGGCTGAAGGCTTCCCGGACCGCATGAAAGACGACCGTCGTTCGGCTGTCGACGTGCTTTACGAAGCCAAGCGCCTGGGCCAGAAGAACGGCAAGGGCTTCTACGCCTACGAGACCGACAAGAAGGGCAAGCAGAAGAAAGTGGCCGATCCGTCGGTACTGGAAGTGCTCAAGCCAATCATTTTTGAACAGCGCGAAGTCACCGACGAAGACATCATCAACTGGATGATGATCCCGCTTTGCCTGGAAACCGTACGTTGCCTGGAAGACGGCATCGTCGAAACCGCTGCCGAAGCCGACATGGGCCTGGTCTACGGTATTGGTTTCCCTCCATTCCGTGGCGGTGCGCTGCGCTACATCGATTCGCTCGGTGTGGCAGAGTTCGTTGCCCTGGCTGACCAGTACGCTGATTTGGGCGCGCTGTACCACCCGACCGCGAAGCTGCGCGAAATGGCCAAAAACGGCCAGAGCTTCTTCGGTTAAGCGCCCCCAACTAGAGTGAGAGTGACTATATGAGCTTGAATCCTAGAGACGTCGTGATTGTCGACTTCGGTCGTACTCCGATGGGCCGCTCCAAGGGCGGCATGCACCGCAACACCCGCGCCGAAGACATGTCGGCGCACCTGATCAGCAAATTGCTGGAACGTAACGTCAAGGTCGACCCGAACGAAGTCGAAGACGTGATCTGGGGCTGTGTGAACCAGACCCTGGAGCAGGGCTGGAACATCGCCCGCATGGCGTCCCTGATGACTCAGATCCCGCACACCGCTGCCGGTCAGACCGTCAGCCGCCTGTGTGGCTCGTCGATGAGTGCCCTGCACACTGCTGCGCAAGCGATCATGACCGGTAACGGTGACGTGTTCGTCGTCGGCGGCGTCGAGCATATGGGCCACGTGAGCATGATGCACGGTGTCGATCCGAACCCGCACATGTCCCTGTACGCGGCGAAAGCCTCGGGCATGATGGGCCTGACCGCGGAAATGCTCGGCAAAATGCACGGCATCACTCGCGAACAACAGGACGCTTTCGGCGTGCGTTCCCACCAACTCGCCCACAAGGCGACCGTGGAAGGCAAGTTCAAAGACGAAATCATCCCGATGCAGGGCTATGACGAGAACGGTTTCCTGAAACTGTTCGACTACGACGAAACCATTCGTCCGGAAACTACCCTGGAAAGTCTGGCGGCTCTCAAGCCTGCTTTCAATCCAAAGGGTGGCACCGTGACAGCGGGTACTTCGTCGCAGATCACCGACGGTGCTTCGTGCATGATCGTGATGTCGGCGCAACGTGCTCAGGACCTGGGCATCCAGCCTCTGGCGGTGATTCGTTCGATGGCAGTGGCCGGTGTGGATCCGGCAATTATGGGTTATGGTCCAGTACCGGCGACCCAGAAAGCACTGAAGCGCGCGGGTCTTGGCATTAACGATATCGACTTCTTCGAGCTCAACGAAGCTTTCGCCGCACAGGCGCTGCCAGTGCTGAAAGATTTGAAAGTGCTCGACAAGATGAACGAGAAGGTTAACCTGCACGGCGGCGCAATTGCCCTGGGTCACCCGTTCGGTTGCTCCGGTGCGCGGATCTCCGGCACTCTGTTGAACGTGATGAAGCAAAATGGCGGCACCTTCGGGGTAGCCACCATGTGCATTGGTCTCGGCCAAGGCATCTCCACCGTCTTCGAACGCGTTTAAGCGTCTCGTTGACGGAAGCCGGGGCCAAGTGCCCCGGTTTTTGTTTTTCCGGATTTATTTTTGTTTTTATTTTGAAAAGATTTGAGTGAGGGCCAAACCATGCCGATACAACCTGGAATCTACCGACATTACAAAGGTCCGGAGTACCGAGTGTTCGGCGTTGCGAAGCATTCGGAAACCGAGGAAGAAGTCGTCTTTTACCAAGCCCTGTATGACGATTACGGCTTTTGGGTGCGGCCCTTGAGCATGTTCCTGGAGTCGGTCGAGGTTGACGGCGAACAGGTGCCACGCTTTGCTTTGGTGCAAGCCCAAGAGAGCCTTTTTTCCAAGCCATAAGCTGAGTGCGCGCAAAACCCTGCGCTTGACCTCACCTTGTAGCCACTATATATAGCGGTGCCGCGTCAGGCGCCAACCGCCTTTCACTTCTAGAATTCAGGAATTTTCTGATCCATGGGCAAATCGCTGGTCATTGTGGAATCCCCGGCTAAGGCCAAGACCATCAACAAGTATCTGGGTAACCAATACGTGGTGAAGTCGAGTATCGGCCATATCCGAGACCTGCCCACCAGCGGTTCGGCTAGCGCCAGCAAAGAGCCAGCCGCCAAGCGCGGCAAGGCCGCCGCGGGTGAAGGTCCGGTGCTCACGCCGAAAGAGAAAGCGCGCAAGCAGCTGGTCTCGCGCATGGGTGTCGATCCCGATCATGGCTGGAAAGCCAAGTACGAGATCCTCCCGGGCAAGGAAAAGGTCATCGAAGAGCTGCGCCGGCTCGCCAAAGATGCTGACACCATCTATCTCGCAACCG
>NZ_JBIVBY010000002.1:55659-177184 GCF_044746405.1 Pseudomonas sp. NPDC086251 | reverse complement strand
TGGATCGCGAGGGGGAAGCCATTGCCTGGCACCTGCGCGAAGCCATCGGTGGTGACGACAGCCGCTACAAGCGCGTGGTGTTCAACGAAATCACCAAGAAGGCGATTCAGGAAGCCTTCTCCAAGCCCGGCGAACTGGACATCGACCGTGTCAACGCCCAGCAGGCGCGTCGCTTCCTCGACCGCGTGGTGGGTTACATGGTTTCGCCGCTGCTGTGGGCCAAGGTCGCTCGCGGCCTGTCCGCCGGTCGCGTGCAATCGGTCGCCGTGAAGCTGGTGGTCGAGCGTGAGCGTGAAATCCGCGCGTTCAACCCCGAAGAGTACTGGGAAGTCCACGCCGACCTCGGCACCGCCAAGGGCGCCACCGTGCGCTTCGACGTGGCCCGTGAGAAAGGCGAAGCCTTTAAGCCGCTCAACGAAGCCCAGGCCATGGCCGCGCTGGAGAAGCTCAAGGCTTCCAGCTACAGCATTGTCAAGCGCGAAGACAAGCCGACCAGCAGCAAGCCATCGGCGCCGTTCATTACGTCCACCCTGCAACAGGCCGCGAGTAACCGCCTGGGCTTCGGTGTGAAGAAAACCATGATGATGGCCCAGCGTTTGTACGAAGCCGGCTACATCACCTATATGCGTACCGACTCCACCAACCTTTCGGTTGATGCCGTAACGATGGCGCGTACGTATATTGAAGGCGAGTTCGGCAAGAAGTACCTGCCGGAAAACCCGAACGTCTACAGCAGCAAGGAAGGCGCACAAGAGGCTCACGAAGCGATTCGTCCGTCCGACGCCAACACCGAGCCAAGCAAGCTGTCGGGCATGGAGCGTGATGCTGAGCGGCTCTACGAGCTGATCTGGCGCCAGTTCCTCGCCTGCCAGATGCTGCCGGCGCAATACCTGTCGACCACGGTCACCGTCGGTGCCGGCGACTTCGAGCTGCGCGCCAAGGGCCGCATCCTCAAGTTCGACGGTTACACCCGCGTGATGCCGCAGATCGCCAAGCCGGGTGATGACGACGTGCTGCCAGACATGGCCCAGGGCGACGCGATGAAGCTGATCAAGCTTGATCCGACCCAGCACTTCACCAAGCCGCCTGCGCGTTACTCGGAAGCGAGCCTGGTTAAAGAAATGGAAAAACGCGGCATCGGTCGTCCTTCGACCTACGCGGCGATCATTTCGACCATCCAGGACCGTGGCTACGTAGCGCTGCATAACCGTCGTTTCTATTCGGAAAAGATGGGTGACATCGTTACCGAGCGCCTGGCTGAAAGCTTCTCGAACCTCATGGACTATGGCTTCACCGCCGGCATGGAAGAGAACCTCGATGACGTGGCCCAGGGCGAACGCGACTGGAAAAACGTGCTCGACGAGTTCTACGGCGACTTCAAGAAGAAACTCGAAGTGGCCGAAAGCGCCGAAGGCGGCATGCGTGCCAACCAGCCGGTGATGACTGACATTCCGTGCGTGGTGTGCGGTCGTCCGATGCAGATCCGTACCGCATCGACGGGCGTGTTCCTCGGTTGCTCGGGCTACAGCCTGCCACCGAAAGAACGCTGCAAGGCCACCGTCAACCTGGTGCCTGGCGACGAAATTGCCGCGGATGATGAGGGTGAATCGGAATCCCTGGTTCTGCGTGGCAAGCACCGTTGCCCGATCTGCAGCACGGCGATGGACGCTTACCTGCTCGACGAGAAGCGCAAGCTGCACATCTGCGGTAACAACCCGGATTGCGACGGCTACGAAATCGAAGAGGGCACCTATCGCATCAAGGGCTACGAAGGTCCGAGCCTGGAGTGCGACAAGTGTGGCAGTGAGATGCAGCTCAAGACCGGCCGTTTCGGCAAGTTCTTCGGTTGCACCAACGCGACCTGCAAGAACACCCGCAAACTGCTGAAAAGCGGTGACGCGGCGCCGCCGAAGATGGACCCAGTGAAGATGCCTGAGCTGAAATGCGAAAAGGTCAACGACACCTACATCCTGCGCGACGGTGCATCCGGCCTGTTCCTGGCGGCGAGTCAATTCCCGAAAAACCGCGAGACCCGTGCTCCGCTGGTGATCGAGATCGTGCCGCACAAGGATGAGATCGATCCGAAGTACCATTTCCTCTGCGAAGCGCCGAAGAAAGACCCGGACGGCTTGCCAGCAGTGATCCGCTACAGCCGCAAGACCAAAGAGCAGTACGTACAGACTGAAGTCGACGGTAAGCCGACTGGCTGGAAGGCGTACTACGACGGCGGCAAGTGGACGGTTGAAGACAAGCGTCCAGCCGCCAAGGCGTAAAAAGGCGCTGAATGCAAAAGGCCGCATGACAATCCTCGGGTTTTCATGCGGCCTTTTTGTTTCGCCCCCGTAGGAGCGAGCTCGCTCGCGATGGTCGTTAACGAAAACGCGTGCTTTCTGGATATACGCAGCGCTCTGTGGTCCATCGTGAGCTCGCTCCTACCGGGGCACGTAGACAGTGCTTGCGATAGGCAGAGCTGATCCGCGACACTGTCCGACCTGCGTGAAGCAATTATTTCGTTGTGGAGGCTGCCGTCATGGCCCACGAACTCTATACCCGTACCAACCAGAAGATTTATTTCGCCGGCCTGTCGCTGGAAGCACTCGCCAAGGCCGAAGAAGGGCGGGCGATGAATTCCCTGGCGCTGATTCAGGCTGGGCGCGAATCGGCGTTGTTTCACCTGTACGGTGCGCTGCTGGGGCTGTGCCATGAAATCGCCGGCTTCTATCGACTGCCACAGGCCAATGCGCCTCGGGCCGAGATGCTGTTGACCCGCGAAGTGCTGGAAACCATCGCCATTCCTGAAATGGCAGAAATGGTCGAGTTGGCCAACAATTCCGAAACCTGGCTGGCCAAGCTGCTGGCGGCCCACGCGGCGCTGTTTCAACCACCTCGGGCACCGCACAAACCCAAGGGCGACGTGACGCAGCCACTGATCCTGGCGGTCAACCTGGATGAGGAAGAGGCGTCTCAGGAGCTGAGCCGTGAAGAGCTGGAGAGCTGGCGTCAAAACCTCAAAGGCCTGGCGATTCGGTTTCGCGAAGGGTTGAACGAGTGCTAAAGGATTGAGTGTTTTGTTGGATGGCACGGAAGGCTGTCCATTGCAGAGAAGAGTGCTGTCGGACACTTCTCTTCTTGATGACATCTGGTCAAGATCCTGAGCGAACCCTGACTGATGCCTATATAATCCCCGCCTTTCGTGGAGAACAAACCTTTATGCCAACGTCCTTTCTAGAAATTGTCGAGTTGCCAGACGGCCGAATTGAGCTGCGCAGGGCTGAGGACGAGGGTTCTCTGGTTACTTTGGATTTCTCCGAGGATGCCAAAGTGTTCCTGCAAGGTCAGCACGTGGAAGTCGCCAAGGCGATGTTGAGCGTCGGCGTTCAGATGGCCGGACGTCTGGTTGAAGGTGATTTCAATACAGATGAGGCCGCGCGGGTCCTACATTGATTCCCGCCCGTCGGTTTCTTGCGAGACCATTACAGATCGGCTTCTCTGTCCTTGGAGAAGCCTCGCGCTGTTCGCCGCGCGCCTTGTTTCTCAGTTAGCCCAATCGAATATTCAAACTTTGTGCATCCCCGGTCCGGGCGGCGCTGATCAGCTGTTGCCGTGAGGTGGTGTTCAACGGGTTGAGCCAGCTCACGACTGTGTGGCTGCGGCCGAGGCGAAGCGCTTCGCAAGTCAGTTGCTGAGCGCTCTGAGTGCCACGTGGTTGCAGCAACAGGATGCGTTCGCGATTCAGGCCGGCATCACGCAACCAGGCCTGGGTCAGGCTGGCGGGCGGGGCGATCAACGTCAGCCAGCGTGCGTCCTGATCCTGGCTCAGTTCCCTGAGGATGGGTGCCAGAAGGTTCAGGCAGTTCCCGGCCGCACCACGCAGCGACAGCTCGCTGAAGACTTCCGGTTCGGCGCTCCAGGGCGACTCGACCACGTCTTTCAGAATCGGCGCCAGCGGCTGCACCATGAACGCCTCGAACAACGGCAGTTGGGCTTGCTGTGGTGTGTGTGGGAACTGCATAAAGCCTCCTTTAGCGGCGAATGACGCCAACACTCAAGCCTTCGATCACCAGTTCCTGATCTTTCAGGTTGACTTCGATAGGTGCGAACTCAGGGTTTTCGGCCAGCAACCAGACTTTGCTGCCGTCGCGCTTGAAGCGCTTGACGGTGACTTCGTCGCCGATCCGTGCCACCACGATCTGGCCATTGCGGGCTTCGCGGGTGGTATGGACTGCCAACAGGTCGCCGTCGAAGATGCCCACGTCCTTCATGCTCATGCCGTGGACCCGAAGTAGGTAGTCGGCGCGAGGATGGAAGAACGAAGGGTTGATGTTGCAAGACTCTTCGATGTGCTGTTGGGCGAGAATAGGTGCACCGGCAGCCACTCGGCCAATGATCGGCAGGGTGGACTCATCGGCCTTGGCTTCAAAGCCCGGGATGCGAATGCCGCGGGAGGCGCCAGGCGTCATCTCGATCGCACCCTTGCGGGCCAGCGCCTTGAGGTGTTCTTCCGCCGCGTTGGGCGACTTGAAGCCCAGTTCCTGAGCGATTTCCGCACGGGTCGGCGGGTAGCCGTTGTCTTCTAGGCAGCGTTTGATGAAGGCCAGAATCTCTGCTTGGCGTGGCGTCAGCTTTAGCATATTGATCGCTCTGTCTTTTTATACAGTGACTGGGATTATATACAGTGAAACGGTCTTGGCAATGCTCCTTTTTTTACCGACCGCCAGACGGTCGATGAGCCTGCTTATTAATGCTTCGCTGATGTATGGTTAAATAGCTGACCGACCATTCCCAAAACGAACCGCCAGGCTTGACAAGGCCTGGGCTGAAACGTATGTTTCAAACAAGTGTTTGTCAGGCGGAGTAGCCATGGCCCAGTCGGAAACCGTTGAACGCATTCTCGATGCTGCCGAGCAGTTGTTCGCGGAAAAAGGTTTCGCCGAAACCTCGTTGCGTCTGATCACCAGCAAGGCTGGTGTCAATCTGGCGGCGGTGAACTATCACTTCGGCTCGAAGAAAGCGCTGATTCAAGCGGTGTTCTCGCGTTTTCTCGGACCGTTCTGCTTGAGTCTCGATAAAGAGCTGGAGCGGCGTCAAGCCAAGCCAGAGAACAAGCCGTCTCTCGAAGAGTTGCTGGAAATACTCGTCGAGCAGGCCCTGGTGGTGCAGCCACGCAGCGGTAACGATCTGTCCATTTTCATGCGTTTGCTGGGTCTGGCCTTCAGTCAGAGCCAGGGACACTTGCGTCGGTATCTGGAAGACATGTACGGCAAGGTGTTCCGCCGCTACATGATGCTGGTCAACGAAGCCGCGCCGCGCATTCCGCCGATTGAACTGTTCTGGCGTGTGCACTTCATGCTTGGCGCTGCTGCATTCAGCATGTCCGGGATCAAGGCCTTGCGCGCGATTGCCGAGACCGACTTCGGTGTGAACACCTCGATCGAGCAAGTGATGCGTCTGATGGTGCCATTCCTGGCCGCCGGCATGCGTGCTGAAAGCGGCGTCACCGACACCGCCATGGCCACCGCGCAACTGCGTCCGCGCAGCAAATCGACACAGGTTGCCGCCAAGGTTTAACCGCGCACGGGTGGGCGCAGCAGCTTACATCCGCTAAGCTAGCCGCCCATGCCGACTCTCGTTCTGAACCCGCTTCCGCTCAATTTCGCCGACCTGCCGGGCACAGCCCATGGCGGCGAATTTGTGCGAGTCGGGTTTATCATTATCAAGGAATCTCTATGACTGCTGGCCTGCAAGGCTCGTTGATGGTGGACGTCGCCGGTACCTGGCTGACGGCTGAAGATCGCCAACTGTTGCGTCAACCCGAAGTGGGTGGCCTGATCATTTTTGCCCGTAACATCGAGCACCCGCGCCAAGTGCGCGAGTTGAGCGCCGCAATCCGTGCCGTTCGTCCTGACCTGCTGCTGGCCGTTGACCAGGAGGGCGGTCGGGTCCAGCGTCTGCGTCACGGTTTCGTGCGACTGCCGGCCATGCGCGCCATTGCCGACAACCCGAATGCCGATTACCTGGCCGAACAATGCGGCTGGATCATGGCGACTGAAGTCCTCGCGGTCGGCCTCGACCTGAGTTTCGCCCCGGTGCTTGATCTGGATTACCAACGCAGCGCCGTGGTTGGCACCCGCTCGTTCGAAGGCGACCCCGAGCGCGCAGCGCTGCTGGCCGGTGCCTTCATTCGCGGCATGAACAGCGCCGGCATGGCCGCCACCGGCAAACACTTCCCCGGTCACGGCTGGGCCGAGGCGGATTCCCACGTCGCGATTCCAAACGATGAGCGCAGCCTCGACGAGATCCGCGCCAACGACCTGGTGCCGTTCGCCAAGTTGAGCAAGCAACTGGCCGCTGTCATGCCGGCCCACGTCATTTATCCACAGGTTGATTCCCAGCCCGCCGGTTTCTCCCGTCGTTGGTTGCAGGACATCCTGCGCGGCGAGTTGCAATTCGATGGCGTGATCTTCAGCGATGACCTGTCGATGGCCGGCGCTCATGTGGTCGGTGATGCCGCCAGCCGTATCGAAGCCGCGCTAACCGCCGGCTGCGACATGGGCCTGGTGTGCAATGACCGTGCAGCCGCAGAATTGGCCCTGAGCGCTGCCCAACGTTTGAAGGTCAAGCCGTCGCCGCGTATTGCACGGATGCGTGGGCAATCGTTCGCCGGCACCGAATACCGTCAAGACCCGCGCTGGCTCGCGGCTGTCGGCGCGCTCAAAGAAGCTCAACTGATCGACTGAGGACGTTTCGCCATGACGGTTTACGCGATTATCGGTGGCACCGGCCTGACTCAACTCCAGGGCTTGAGCATTCGTCAGTCATTGGCCGTGGATACCCCGTACGGCGCGCCCTCGGCCGAGGTACAGATCGGCGAATTCGCCGGCAAAGAAGTGCTGTTCCTCGCGCGTCATGGCCATCCTCACCGTTTTCCGCCGCATCAGGTCAACTACCGCGCCAACCTCTGGGCGCTGAAACAGGCCGGGGCCGAAGCGATTCTTGCGGTCAACGCCGTGGGTGGGATTCATGCGGCAATGGGGACCGGGCATTTCTGCGTACCGCATCAATTGATTGATTACACCAGCGGTCGTGAACACACCTATTTCGCCGATGACCTGGAACAGGTGACCCACATCGATTTCAGCTACCCCTACAGCGAGCCGCTGCGTCAGCAGTTAATCGCCGCGTTGGCGGCTGAAGGGGTTGGCTACAGCGGGCAGGGCGTGTACGCCTGCACCCAAGGGCCGAGGCTGGAAACTGCCGCTGAAATCGCCAGGCTGGAGCGTGACGGCTGCGACATCGTCGGCATGACCGGGATGCCGGAAGCGGCGCTGGCCCGTGAGCTGGACCTGGATTACGCCTGTCTGGCACTGGTTCTGAACCCGGCGGCGGGCAAGTCCGCGTCGGTGATCACCATGGCCGAGATCGAGCAGGCGCTGCGGGACGGGATGGGGAAAGTCCAATCGACGTTGGCACGGGTGTTGGCGGGTTGAACATCAACGTTCAGGTGGTGTGTCTGGCCGCTTCACGATTCATTTGGTTTTAAGCGGCGTTGATCCCATGACGACAATAATTGAGCAACTTCATGCGCTACCTTGGGCAAAGGTGTTCAGTCATCGCGCTCTGGAAAAAGCTCGCGATTATGCGGATGAGGATCGGATAGAGATCGAACAATTCGATGACGTGATGGTGGTCGCCACCTGTATCGGCTCCGAGGCGCAGGCATACGAGCAAGTCATTGAGCTCACTGTAGACAACCGTGGGCCACGGCTCCGCTGCACGTGTACTTGCCCTGTCATGTTCAATTGCAAGCATTGCGCCGCGGTCATCTATTACCTGCAGGATAATCCCATTGAAACGCCTGGAAATGCCGTCCAGGTTCACCTGAATAGTGAATTGGAGCGCTGGCTCGACGGTATTCCTTCTGCTGGCAATTCCCCTGGAGAGTCGGCGCAGGGCACAGGCACATGCCTGGTGTACAAGCTCAAGGCAACGCCAGCTGCCGGGAAATGGACACTGGAAATTTTCAAGGCCCGGCAACTCAAGAGTGGTGGCTTGCAAGACATCAAGTCGATGTATTCCATGGGGGACATACTGATACGTCAACCCGGATACCTGACTGAACTGGATCTTCGAATCGCCCGGTTGCTGGTTGCCGTTCACTCCCACCACGCGTATTACAGCGGCTATCCGTTACAAGGCAGTAGTGGGGCCGAGCTCCTCGAGATGCTGTTGAGAACCTCGCGGCTGTTCCTTGATCTGGAACAGTTGCAACCCCTGACGCCAGGCATGAAGAGAACAGGTCAGTTCGCCTGGGCCGAACAAGCCAACGGCAGTTTTCGTCCTCAATGGGGCAGCGATGAAGCCCCAGTGGAAACCATCCTGGCCCTGGAGCCGCTGTACTATCTCGATCGCGAGCGGTTGCAAGTCGGACTGCTGTTTAGCGAGCTGGATGAAAAACTGGCCTGTCACTTGTCGTTGGCCCCCGATATCCCAGCGGGTCAGGCGCTGCAGTTCAGTCAACGGATGAGTGCCGCGACCCGGGTAGTGCCGTCGCCGCACACCCTGACAGAGCGGGTCATTGAGGATGTTTTTCCTCAGGCGCACCTGACCCTCGCCAGCGGCAAGCGTTACATCCGTTGGCGATACGAGCCAGAGCACCGTGCTGCATTCGTGTTTACCTACAACGGGCATCCAACGGTGGACAGGAATCCGGAAGTGTTGATCCTTTCGGGTACTGAAACCCAGCGTATCCAGCGTAACCCCGTCGCCGAAAAGACTTTGCGCCAAGCCCTGCAAAAACACGGTTTTAAAAAGGCCTCGCGCAAAAGCAGCCTGGATCGTCCAGGCGAAATGTTAACCCTGCCGGATGACGCGGCCTGGCTTGCCTTTGTGCAGGATGGGGTCCCGGTGCTGCGAAAGAAAAATTGGCTGATCGATATCAGCGATAACTTTCACTTCAACTTGCAGCCCGTAGAGGAGTGGTATGCAGAAGTCGAAGAAGAGTCGGCACACCAGTGGTTCGATCTGCAACTGGGTATCGTCGTCAACGGTGAGCGTCACAGCCTGCTGCCCATCTTGCTGCATTTGCTGCGCAGCCAGCCACAGCTGATGGACCCCGCAAGCCTGGCCCAGCGCAACGATGATGAACACGTGTTGATCGAGCTCGGCGGTGGGCGATTAGGTCCCGGTACCGGCACGAAAGTCGCGCTGCCCTATGGCCGGATCAAACCGTTGATGGCCACGCTGGGCGAGTTGTACCTGGGGGCCCACGAGGGTGACTCCTTGCGTTTGAGTGCTCCGGATGCGGCGCGGCTGAGTGCACTGGACGGTGTGCCTCTGGTCTGGCAGGGCGGTGAGCGACTGCGCCGTTTCGCGAATCGCTTGCGTGAGTCGACTCATGTGCAGGTGCTGGCGCCCGAGGGTCTGAAGGCGACGCTGCGACCGTATCAGCTCGAAGGGTTGAACTGGATGCAGACCCTTCGCGAGCTGGAGGTCGGCGGCATCCTTGGCGACGACATGGGCCTGGGGAAAACGTTGCAAACCCTGGCTCACTTGCTGACGGAAAAACAGGCCGGGCGGCTTGATCGTCCGGCACTTGCCGTGATGCCCACCAGCCTGATCCCGAACTGGCTCGACGAATCACTGCGTTTTACCCCGCAGTTGAAGGTGTTGGCGCTTCATGGCGCCGCGCGGCAAAAAGACTTTGCCAGCCTTGCCGACTACGACTTGGTGTTGACCACCTACGCGTTGCTACCGCGAGACCTGGAGGTGTTGCAGCCTCAAGCCTGGAGTGTGTTGATTCTCGATGAGGCGCAAAACATCAAGAACCCACTTAGCAAAGCCGCTCAGGCCGCCCGAGATCTACAGGCCCGGCAACGATTGTGTCTGTCCGGCACACCGCTGGAAAACCACCTCGGCGAACTGTGGTCACAGTTTCACTTTTTGCTGCCCGGTTGGCTTGGCGACAGCAAGACCTTCAATCGCGATTACCGCACACCGATCGAGAAGCACGGTAATGCCGAGAGGATGCAACATCTGACTGCCCGGATAAAACCCTTTCTGCTGCGTCGCAAAAAAGATCAGGTGGCAACCGAATTGCCGCCGAAAACCGAGATTGTGCATTGGGTGGAACTCAGTGAAGGGCAACGGGATGTGTATGAAACCGTGCGCGTGGCCATGGACAAGAAGGTCCGTGATGAAATTGCCCGCAGCGGTGTTGGACGCAGTCAAATCATTATCCTGGATGCGCTGCTCAAGCTGCGTCAGGTGTGCTGCGATCTGCGGTTGGTCAAGGCGCCGCTGACTGCAAAGGCCCTTCGTTCGGGTAGTGGAAAACTGCTCAGCCTGATGGAGATGCTGGAGGAGTTGCTCAGCGAAGGTCGCAAGGTTTTGCTGTTTTCGCAGTTCACTTCGATGCTCGCCTTGATCGAGGAAGAGTTGCAGCAACGGGGCCTCGGCTACTCATTGCTGACCGGTGAAACAACGGATCGACGCACCCCGGTCAAGGATTTCCAGAGCGGCAACGTGCCGTTGTTTCTGATTAGTTTGAAGGCCGGCGGCACAGGCTTGAACCTGACCGCGGCCGACACGGTCATTCATTTCGATCCCTGGTGGAACCCGGCGGTCGAAAATCAGGCGACCGACCGTGCCTACCGGATCGGGCAAAACAAACCGGTGTTCGTCTACAAGCTGATTGCCCGAGGCACGGTGGAAGAGAAAATACAGGCGCTGCAGCAGGAGAAGGCTGCATTGGCCGGGGCGGTGCTGGAAGGCGGAACGACGGGCGGCTGGAAGCTTGAGCAAGGTGATATTGAGGCGTTGTTTGCGCCGCTGCCTGAGCCCAAGTCCTGATAGTGCGTTTCTTCAGTGGTGGCCTCTTCGCGGGCAAGCCTCGCTCCTACAGGGTTCGTGGTCGACTCAAACCTGTAGGAGCGAGGCTTGCCCGCGAAAGCGATCTGCCCAACACCGCAAACCTCAGCGCTTCTCCAGCTTATCCGGCAACGGCGCAAACAGCGCTTCAATATCATCGCTCTGCAACTTCCAGTCCCCGGCCGAGCGTCCATCCAGTACGCCTGCCGCCAGGTCGGACTTTTCCTTCTGCAGGTGCTGAATCTTCTCTTCCACCGTGCCCCGGGCAATCATCTTGTAGACGAACACCGGTTTCTCCTGACCGATGCGATACGCGCGGTCGGTTGCCTGGTTTTCCGTCGCCGGGTTCCACCACGGATCATAGTGAATCACCGTGTCGGCTTCGGTCAGGTTCAGCCCCACACCACCCGCCTTCAGGCTGATCAAAAAGATCTGACGCTTGCCGCTCTGGAAGTCCTTCACCGGCGCGCGCCGGTCGCGGGTCTGCCCGGTCAACAAGGCGTATTCAACCCCGCGTTTTTTCAGTTCGGCTTCGATCAGCGCCAGCATTGAGGTGAACTGCGAGAACAGCAGAATCCGCCGACCTTCTTCGAACAATTCCTCAAGCATTTCCATCAGGCTGTCGAGCTTGCCCGAGGTGCTGCCGCGAGTGGGCAGTGCGGCGTCGTTGACCAGACGCAAATCGCAGCACACCTGGCGCAGCTTCAGCAGCGCTTCAAGAATGATGATCTGACTGCGTGCCACGCCTTTGCGGGTGATCTCGTCGCGGACTTTCTTGTCCATGGCCAGGCGCATGGTTTCGTACACATCGCGCTGGGCTTCGTTGAGCTCGACCCAATGGATGATCTCGGTTTTCGGTGGCAACTCGGTGGCCACTTGTTCCTTGGTGCGACGCAACAGGAACGGTTTGATCCGACCGTTGAGGTGCTGAAGCCTTACTTCACTGGCGCGCTTTTCAATCGGGACGCGGTAATCGCGGTTGAAGCTTTTGATGTCGCCGAGCCAGCCGGGCAGCAGGAAGTGAAACAGCGACCATAGCTCGCCCAAGTGGTTTTCCAATGGGGTGCCACTCAGGCACAGGCGCTGGCGAGCGTTTAACTCGCGGGCCGCCTGGGCGGCCTTGCTGTTCGGATTCTTGATGTACTGCGCTTCATCCAGCACCAGCACGTGCAGCGGCTGGGCGGCCAGGCGTTCGACGTCTTTGGGCAGCAGCGCGTAGGTGGTCAGGATCAGGTCGTAATCGGCCAGGTGCTCAAAGTGTTTCTTGCGGCTGGCACCGTACAGCGCCAGCACGTTGAGTTGCGGCGTGAAGTGCGCCGCTTCGTCGAGCCAGTTCGGGATCAGGCTGGTGGGCATCACCACCATGCACGGCCGGTCCAGGCGTCCGGCGTTTTTCTCACTGAGAATGTGCGCCAGGGTTTGTAGGGTTTTGCCCAGGCCCATGTCGTCCGCAAGGATTCCGCCGACTTCCAGTTGCCGCAGCGACTGCATCCAGCTCAGGCCTTCCAGCTGATACGGACGCAAAGTCGCGTTCAAACCTTCCGGTGCAGTGGCGGTGAAATCCTTGATGTCGCGCAAACGCTGGGCGAAAGTGCGGATCTGCTCGCCACCTTCCCAGAGCAGCGGCAGGTCTTCCAGCGGATTCAGCCGCGTGGCGTCGGCCTTGCTCAGGCGCAGCGTGGTTTCGCCGGGCCCTTGCAGATAGAACTCGCCGAGGGTCGCCAGCACCGGTTTCAAGCGCCCGAAGGGCAGGGCGACCTGCAGCGGCCCGTACTCGGAGTTCGGACGGTTGGGGATGTTCACCAGAATCAGCTCGTCGTCGCGCCGGCGGGCGAGGCGTTCCGGGTTGAGGATTTCGGTGTGGGAGCGCATCAGGTTCAACAGGATCGGCAACAGGCTCAGCCGCTCACCGTTGACGATGATCCCCAGCTCCAGATCGAACCAGTCACGCTCCGGCGCCTGTTCGACAGTGGCGTACCAGTCGTCGACAGCGGTCAGGTCGAAACCGAAATCCTCGTCGATCTGCAACTCCCAGCCCTGGGTGCGCAGCTTCGGCAGCTCGTTGAGAGTGAAGGTCAGCCAGGCACTGTCGTTGACCATCTCGAAGAGTTCGCCGGCACTTTCCGGCAAGGCCTTGCTCTGCCGGGTGGCGACCTTGAAGCCGAGGATTCTTAGCTGTTCCCTGTAGGCCTGTTCGATTTCCGGGTGGCGTTTTATCCGCAGCGTCTGGGCTTCCTGACGAATCAGGATGTCGGCGTTCTTCTGCCCGGAAACGTATTCGTCCAGATAGCTGAAGGACAGCGCCGCGCGATGCTGGATGTAACGCTGCATCTTGCCGTTGCGCGGTTCGAAGGCGCTGAACTCGATGCTCGCCAGCCACAGGCGCGGCACCGGTTGCACGTTATCCACCAGCACTTGCGGCGGCGCTTTCGGGCTACGGTTTTCCAGCACCGCCGAGAGCTTTTCCAGCAGTTCGGCGTCTTGTGCGGCGGCGGGGTAGGCCAGGGTTTCCTGGACTTTCAGCAAAACGGCTGCGCAATGCTTGCAGTTGTTATGGACCGGGCAAGTGCAGGTGGCGTCGATCATCAGCAACGTGGCTTTCGCTGACTCGCGCAGGCGAATGGTCTGACGGTAAACGTTACCGCCAGAGCCTTCACACGCCGCGATGATCGTTGCGTCGCCCGCCTCGACAATCCTGACGCGGTTTTCCAGCGCATAGCGGCGGCCACGCTCCAGGCTCTGTTCCTTGAATCGGCTGACCCAGGAAGGTGCAAGGGGTTTGCTCAGGGTCGGCATAAGGACTTCAATCAGTCCGGAATTTCATCGGGGACTGGCCGAGGCGCAGGGGCGGTGAGCGAGGTGATCTTGATCAGCAGGCCGAGGTGGCCGTTGTCGAGGAAGTTCAGCTGGCCGTTCTTGGTGTGGCTTTCCTGCTTCATGCGCTCGCTGGCGGTCACCATGCCATTGGCATCGATCTGATTGACCCAGAAATCCGCATCGACGTCGGTGAAACGCCCCAGTTTCAGGCTCAGCGTGCCCTCGATCGGGAACTGGCCGAACTGTTCCGCACCGTCGCTGATCGCCACTTTGCTGGCTTCTTCACCGAGGTTCTGCTTCCAGGCTTTGTGCAGCAACACCGTGTATTCATTGCTGGCGGTGAGTTTTTCTACTTCGCCATTGAGGCTTGGTGTGAGCAAGCTGTCGGGGCTGACGGGCTGCGCGCCGGCAGCCCAGTCCTCCGGTGCAGCCCGGCTGACGATGGCGGGCACGGCGTTTTGGCGGACCAGAATCATTTCAACCTGATACAGATCATCGGCAAACGCCGTCGGTGCAAACAGGGTGATCAACAAGGTCAGTGAGCGAAACAGGCGCATGCGGCGTCCTTCAAGCAGTTTTCGGAATGAGGCGCTCGAACAGCGCCTCTACAGTATTAAAGCGCTCTTCCGGGCGCTCCATCGGCACCTGGAATTTAAACATCGTGGCGCCTTCGAATTTGTAGCGTTTGGGCTGGCTCTGGATCAGTTTGATCAGGGTCAGCGGGTCGACCGGCGTTTGCGTGGCGAACTCGATCCGACCGCCTTGCGGGCCACCGTCGACTTTCTTGATGCCCAGCAACTCGGCCTGCAATTTCAGCGCCGTGATGCGCATCAGGTTCTTGGTCGGCTCCGGTAGCAGGCCGAAACGGTCGATCATCTCCACTTGCAGGTCCTTGAGACCTTCCTCATCGGTGGCCGAGGCGATGCGTTTGTAGAGGATCAGTCGAGCATGAACGTCCGGCAGGTAGTCTTCGGGAATCAACGCCGGTACCCGCAGATTGACTTCCGGACCGCCGCCCAGAGGTTGGTCGAGGTTCGGTTGTTCGCCCTTGCGGATCGACTTCACGGCGCGCTCGAGCATTTCCATGTACAGCGTGAAGCCGACCGCCTGGATCTGCCCGCTCTGACCGTCGCCGAGCAATTCGCCTGCGCCACGGATTTCCAGGTCGTTGGTGGCAAGCACGAAGCCCGCGCCAAGGTCCTGGGTGTTGGCGATCGCCTCCAGACGCTTTTCCGCGTCCGGGGTGATTTGCTGGCGCGGCGGCGTCAACAGGTAAGCGTACGCCTGGTGGTGGCTGCGACCGACGCGACCGCGCAACTGGTGCAACTGCGCCAGGCCGAACTTGTCGGCACGCTCGATGATGATGGTGTTGGCGCTCGGCACGTCGATGCCGGTCTCGATAATGGTCGAGGCGATCAGCACGTTGAAGCGCTTGTGGTAGAAATCGCTCATGACCTGTTCGAGATCGCGTTCGCGCATCTGCCCGTGGCCAATACCGATCCGCGCTTCCGGTACCAGTTCGGCGAGGTCGGCGGCGCATTTCTCGATGGTCTTCACGTCGTTGTGCAGGTAGTAGACCTGGCCGCCACGCAGCAGCTCACGGAGCAAGGCTTCTTTGACCGTGCTCTTGTTCTGCTCCATGACGAAGGTGCGCACCGACAGGCGACGCGCCGGTGGCGTGGCGATGATCGACAAGTCGCGCATGCCCGACACCGCCATGTTCAGCGTGCGCGGAATCGGCGTGGCAGTCAGGGTGAGGATGTCGACTTCACTGCGCAGGGCTTTGAGCTGTTCCTTCTGGCGGACACCGAAACGGTGCTCTTCGTCGATGATCACCAGCCCGAGGTTTTTGATTTTGACGTCGTCCTGCAGCAGCTTGTGCGTGCCGATAACGATGTCGATCTTGCCTTCGGCGAGGTCCGCGACCGCGGCGTTGACTTCCTTGGTCGACTTGAAGCGGCTCATCACTTCCACGCTCACCGGCCAGTCGGCGAAGCGGTCGCGGAAGCTGTTGTAGTGTTGCTGGGCGAGCAGGGTGGTCGGCACCAGAATCGCCACCTGACGACCGCCGTGCACCGCAATGAACGCTGCGCGCATCGCCACCTCGGTCTTGCCGAAACCGACGTCGCCGCAGACCAGGCGGTCCATCGGTTTCGGCGCGAGCATGTCGGCGCGCACCGCTTCGATGGTGGTTTGCTGGTCCGGGGTTTCTTCGAACGGGAAGCCGGCGCTGAAGGCTGCGTAATCGGCTTTCGGGTCGGCGAAGGCATAACCCTCGCGGGCGGCACGACGCGCATAGATGTCGAGCAATTCGGCGGCGACGTCGCGCACCTGTTCGGCGGCTTTGCGTTTGGCTTTCTGCCAGGTCTCGGAACCGAGACGATGCAGCGGGGCCAGCGCATCGTCGCTGCCGGTGTAACGGGCGATCAGGTGCAGGTTGGCCACCGGCACGTAAAGCTTGGCGTTCTCGGCGTATTCAAGGGCGAGGAATTCAGCCGCCTGGTTGTCGATTTCCAGCGTGGCGAGGCCCAGATAGCGACCGACACCGTGATCGATGTGCACCACCGGCGCGCCTTCGCGCAACTCGGTGAGGTTCTTGATCACCGCATCGTTGTTGGCGTCGGCGCGTTTCTCGCGGCGACGACGCTGCATCACGCGCTGGCCGAACAATGGGCTTTCAGCCACCAGCGCCAGTGCCGGGTCGTCGAGCACCAGGCCTTCGTCGAGCGGGGCGATGGTGATCGCCAGGCGCTCCTTGCTCGCGACAAAATCCGGCCAGCTGTCGACGGTTTTCGGTCGCAGCTTCAGGCGCTCCAGCAGTTCCAGCAGCACTTCACGACGGCCTGCAGACTCGGCGGTAAACAGTACGCGGCCAGGGAACTCATCGAGGAAGCCGGCCAGCGCCGCCAACGGTTGGGTGGCCTTGGCTTCGATGGCCAGGTTCGGCAGTTCCCGAGCGGGGAAGCGCTCGCGGCCGACACCGGTGTCCACGTCCTGTTGACTGGCGACCACGCGCGGCCAGTTCTTCAGGCGCGCGAAGCAATCCTCCACCGGCAGGAACAATTCGGCCGGTGGCAATAAAGGACGGGAGGGGTCGACGCGGCGCTCTTCATAACGATTGCGCACGTCGTTCCAGAAGTTCTCTGCCGCTTGTTCGATGCCCGGCAGGGAGAACACTTGCGTGTCCTGGGGCAGGTAGTCGAACAGCGTGGAGGTTTCATCGAAGAACAGCGGCAAGTAATACTCGATACCGGCCGGTGTAATCCCGCTGCTCAGATCCTGGAAGATCGGGCAGCGACGGAAGTCGACATCGAAACGCTCACGGAAGCGCGCCTTGAAGCGCGTGACCGCGTCCTTTTGCAGCGGAAACTCTCGCGCTGGCAGGAGGCGAACGGTTTCGACCTTGTCGATGGAGCGCTGGTTTTCCGGATCGAAGGTACGAAGCGTCTCGATTTCGTCGTCGAACAGGTCGATTCGGAAAGGCAGTTTGCTGCCCATCGGGAACAGATCGATCAGCGAGCCGCGTACGGTAAATTCGCCGTGCTCGTACACCGTGTCGACGTAGCGATAGCCGCTGGCTTCAAGCCGGGTGCGCATTTGCTCGACGTCGAGCTTCTGGCCGATGTCCAGCACCAGGCTGCTGCCGAGCAGGAATTTGGTCGGCGCCAGGCGATGCAAGGCGGTCGTGATCGGCACGACCAGTACGCCATGGCTCAGCTCCGGCAACCGATACAGGGCCGAGATGCGCTGGGAAATGATGTCCTGGTGTGGCGAAAACAGGTCGTAGGGCAGGGTTTCCCAGTCCGGGAAATGCAGCACCGGCAAATCCGGGGCGAAGAAACTCAGCTCCTGTTCCAGCCGTTCGGCACTTTGGCTGTCGGCGGTCAGCAGCAGGGTAAAGCGCTTGGCAGCGCTGGCAGCCTCGGCAATGGCCAGGCTGAGGGCGGCACCGGGCAGGTTGCCCCAGTGCTGTTTACCTGCCGCGGCAGGGAGAAGCGGTAGACGCAGAACGGGCACGGAAGGTTGAGCTCCAAGCGTTGCGACAAAGTCGGTAATTGTAGCGGCCTCAGGTGCCGGCTGTCAGTTGCAGATATGTCTATTACGCGGGTTGGGCAAAATGTAGTGGTAAAGACAAAATTCGGCCGTTTTTTAGTGAAAATTGGCAATTATGTAGTGGCAAAGTTAACCAGTGTTACGGATGGTTACGGACAAGGCAGCGCTACCTCCAAAAATTTGACTGCGCTGAAAGGCCCGGTTTTACTGGGCTTCAGCGCAGCGTAAGTTTTTTGAACAGGAAATTGTTACTGCTCGCACGACAGGCGCGCATTGCTACGAGAGGCACTCGGCGGCATAATGTAGCCCCTTTTTTCTGCCCCTACATGTGGAAGGTTCCCGTGACTCAGAAGCCCGACCAGTGTCTTGGTGAATGGATCGACCGTGAAGCACTCGCAGAAGCGATGATTCCGCTAATCGGTCAGCTCTACCGCAACAACAACGTGGTGAGCTCGATCTATGGCCGCAGCCTGATCAATCGTTCAGTCATTGCGATTCTCAAAGCTCACCGCTTTGCTCGTCATCGCCAGTCCGATGACAGCGAACTGTCCGTCCACGAAACATTCCCGCTGCTCAAAGCCATGAGCGAACTCAAGCTCGGCGCCGCTTCGGTAGACCTGGGCAAGCTGGCGGTCAAATTCAAGACCGAAGGCAATGGTCGCTCCGTCGAGCAGTTCGTTCGCGAAGAACTGGCTGACGTGGTTGGCCAACAAAACGTTTCCGCACGCAAAGGCACCGACGTTGTTCTGTACGGCTTCGGTCGTATCGGCCGTCTGCTGGCGCGCATCCTGATCGAGAAAACCGGTGGTGGCGACGGCCTGCGTCTGCGCGCCATCGTTGTCCGCAAGGGCGCCGAGAACGACCTGGTCAAACGTGCCAGCCTGTTGCGTCGTGACTCGGTTCATGGTCCGTTCGATGGCACCATCACCATTGATGAAGCCAACAACACCATCACCGCCAACGGCAACCTGATCCAGGTTATCTACGCGAAAAACCCGACTGAAGTGGACTACACCCAGTACGGCATCAAAGACGCACTGCTGGTGGACAACACCGGTGTCTGGCGTGACGCCGACGGCCTGGGCCAACACTTGGCTTGCCCGGGGATCGACCGCGTTGTTCTGACCGCACCTGGCAAAGGCAAGCTGAAGAACATCGTTCACGGCATCAACCACGGCGACATCACCGCTGACGACAAGATCGTTTCCGCGGCGTCCTGCACCACCAACGCCATCGTGCCGGTGCTGAAGGCCGTCAACGACAAGTTCGGCATCATCAACGGTCACGTTGAAACGGTTCACTCGTACACCAACGACCAGAACCTGATCGACAACTTCCACAAAGGCGATCGCCGTGGTCGTAGCGCCGCGCTGAACATGGTGATCACCGAGACCGGTGCTGCCACTGCTGCTGCCAAGGCGCTGCCTGAACTGGCTGGCAAGCTGACCGGTAACGCGATCCGCGTTCCGACGCCAAACGTGTCGATGGCCATTCTCAACCTGAACCTTGAGAAAGCCACCACTCGCGAAGAGATCAACGAGTACCTGCGCCAAATGGCCATGCACTCCGATCTGCACAAGCAAATCGACTACGTCAATTCGCAGGAAGTGGTTTCCACCGACTTCGTTGGCTCGCGCCACGCAGGCGTGGTGGACGCTGAAGCGACCATCACCCAAGACAACCGCGTTGTTCTGTACGTTTGGTACGACAACGAGTTCGGTTACAGCTGCCAGGTGGTTCGCGTGATGGAAGACATGGCCGGTGTAAACCCGCCATCGTTCCCGCGCTAAGCGTTAGTTAGCTGCACACGAAAACGCCCCGACTTTGGTCGGGGCGTTTTTGTTTGTGTGGTTTGTCAGTTGCGAGTGTGGTGGCTGGGCGGGCCTCTTCGCGGGCGAGCCTCGCTCCTACAGGTTGTATGCGATTTCAATGTAGGAGCGAGGCTTGCCCGCGAAGGCGATCGATCAGGCGCCGCCAACCACCGCTGCCTGCGCAGTCCGCAATTGATGCCGATTGCCCCGGAACAACACCAGCGTCGCAATCAACCCCAGCACCGCCGCGCCACTGAGCCAGATCCCCGGCGCAGCCTTGTTGTCCAGCACATGAATCAGGTACGTACAAGCCGCCGGCGTAAACCCACCGAAGGTTGCCGTCGCCAGGCTGTAGGCCAACGAGAAACCGGTCGTCCGAACCTCCACCGGCATGATCTCGGTCAGCGCCACGACCATGGCGCCGTTGTACGAGCCATACAGGAACGACAGCCACAGCTCGACAATCAGCAAATGGCTGAAGCTCGGGTTCGCCACCAGCCATGACAGGGCAGGGTAGGCGGTGAAGATGGCCAGAATGGTCGCCGCCAGCAGTAAGGGTTTACGCCCAATTTTGTCGGAAAATGCGCCCATCACCGGCAGCCAGAAGAAGTTCGACAAGCCAATGCACACCGTCACCAGCAACGCATCCAGATCCGACAGGTGCAACTCGGCTTTGCCGAAGGTCGGGGTGTAAGCGGTGATCAGGTAGAACGACACGGTGGTCATCACCACCAGCGCCATGCCGGCGATGACGATGCCAAAGTTCTGCCCGATCGAACGAACGATTTCCCGCAGGGTAGGGCGATGTTTGCGCGCCTGGAATTCCGGTGTTTCTTCCAGCGACCGACGAATCACGAAGATCACCGGCACGATCATGCAGCCGATCAGGAACGGCACGCGCCAGCCCCAGTCACCCATTTGTTCCGGGCTGAGCCAGTGGTTCAAACCCACACCCAGCAGGCCGGCGAACACCACCGCGGCTTGCTGGCTGGCAGACTGCCAACTGACAAAGAAGCCTTTGCGGCCCGGCGTGGAGATTTCCGCCAGGTACACCGACACCCCGCCCAATTCCACCCCGGCCGAGAAACCTTGCAGCAGTCGACCGAACAGCACGATCAGCGGCGCGGCCACGCCCAAGGTGGCGTAACCCGGCACACAGGCAATCAACACCGTACCGGCCGCCATCATCGCCAGGGTGATGATCAGGCCTTTGCGACGGCCGTGACGGTCGATGTAGGCGCCGAGGAAAATCGCCCCCAACGGGCGCATCAGGAAGCCGGCACCGAAGGTGGCCAAAGACAACATCAAGGAAGCGAAAGCGCTGTCGGCCGGGAAGAAGGTTTTGGCAATGGCCGTGGCGTAAAAGCCGTAGACCATAAAGTCGAACATCTCGAGAAAATTGCCGCTGACAACGCGAAAAATCGCTTTGCCTTTGCTCGTGTTGGAGGACATGTGTAGATACTCACGCTGGTAAATCTTGTTTGAAACGCTGCACCTGTGGGAGCGAGCCCACAGGGTTTGCGTCTTGCTGACGGGCGCTGGGCAGACCTCGCTCCCAGGCGCTCTGAGGCCCATAATGGCGGGCGCGGTTTTGAGGGGAGATGAAGATTTGTTAACTGGACGGTGGTCTGGGGTTGTGATGCTGGCCGGCGTTCTGTCCGGTTGTGGCAACGGCGATCGTCTGGAACGCTTCGACGGCCCGACCATGGGCAGTCGTTATTCCATTCAATACGTAAGGCATTCCTCCACGCCCGGGCCGAAAGCGGTGCAGGCCGAGGTCGAAAAGATCCTCGCAGACGTCGATCAACAAATGTCGACCTACCGCAGCGACTCGGACATCGAGCGCTTCAACGATCTCCCCGCCAATCGCTGTCAGAAAATGCCCGCGTCGATCCTCAAACTGGTCCGCGTCGCTGAGCAGTTGTCGGAACAAAGCGCAGGTTCCTACGACCTGACCGTGGAACCGCTGCTCAATCTCTGGGGTTTTGGCCCGCAGGCCCGTGAGGAAAAAGTGCCCACTGCCCAGGCCCTCGCCGAAGTGCGGCAGCGAGTCGGTTACCAGCACTTGCACATTGATCGCGATCAGTTGTGCAAGGACGCCGCCGTCGAAGTCGACTTCAACAGCATCGCCGCCGGTTACGCAGTCGACACGATTGCCGCCAGGCTGGAAGAGCTGGGCATCCATAATTACCTCGCCGAAGCCACCGGTGAACTCAAGGCGGCTGGCAAGAAGCTCGACGGCTCGCCCTGGCGCATCGCTTTGGAGGAACCCCGTGATGATCAGCAAGTGGCCGAACGCGTGATCGCTGTCGACGGCTACGGCGTGTCGACGTCCGGTGACTACCGCAATTATTTCGTACAGGACGGTCGGCGTTATTCCCACACCTTCGATGCCCGCACCGGTGCACCGGTCGCACACACCCTGGCGTCAGTCACGGTGATTAATCCTTCGGCGTTGATGGCCGATGGCTTATCGACGCTGTTGCTGATTCTCGGCCCGGAGCGTGGTTGGGACTACGCAGAAAAACACGACATTGGTGCATTCTTTGTGATTCGTGCCGATACAGGTTTCGTCACACGAACCACGCAGGCTTTTGAGCGCTTGAGTGGCGGAAAAACCGAGTGATCTCGGCGATCCCGGCATTGAAGACTGGCGTTGTAGTGCAGGCAAAACTAGCCTACGACGCGACCAAGGGTTAATGTGCGCGGCGTTGACGCTTCTATAGACTGTGTCCGGGTTCTGCACTGGCCCCAAATTGTTCCTTCACGCCACAGATCGGCGTGATTTAGCCGCAGGTGCCGATGGCGCCGCGGCCTGTTCTGAGGAGTACGCATGGCTGTCTACAACTACGACGTGGTGGTGCTGGGTTCCGGCCCGGCGGGAGAAGGCGCGGCAATGAACGCCGCCAAAGCAGGGCGCAAGGTGGCGATGGTCGATAGCCGTCGCCAGGTCGGCGGCAACTGCACCCACTTGGGTACCATCCCGTCCAAGGCACTGCGTCACTCTGTCCGGCAGATCATGCAGTTCAACACCAACCCGATGTTCCGGGCCATTGGTGAGCCGCGCTGGTTCTCGTTTCCGGACGTGTTGAAAAGCGCCGAGAAAGTCATTTCCAAACAAGTCGCCTCGCGCACCGGCTACTACGCCCGTAACCGCGTCGACGTGTTCTTCGGCACCGGCAGCTTCGCCGACGAGCAAACCATCGAAGTGGTCTGCGCCAACGGCGTGGTCGAAAAACTGGTGGCCAAGCACATCATCATCGCCACCGGTTCGCGCCCGTATCGCCCGGCGGACATCGATTTCCATCACCCGCGTATCTACGATAGCGACACCATCCTCAGCCTCGGCCACACCCCGCGCAAACTCATCGTTTACGGGGCTGGCGTGATCGGTTGCGAATACGCGTCGATCTTCAGTGGCCTGGGTGTACTGGTTGAGCTGGTCGACAACCGTGGTCAGTTGCTGAGCTTCCTCGACTCGGAAATTTCCCAGGCGTTGAGTTACCACTTCAGCAACAACAACATCACGGTTCGCCACAACGAAGAGTACGACCGCGTCGAAGGCGTGGACAACGGCGTGATCCTGCACCTCAAGTCCGGCAAGAAGATCAAGGCCGATGCCTTGCTCTGGTGCAACGGCCGTACCGGCAACACCGATCAGCTGGGTCTGGAAAACATCGGCGTGAAGGTCAACAGCCGTGGCCAGATCGAAGTCGACGAAGCCTACCGCACCTGCGTACCGAACATTTACGGTGCCGGTGACGTGATCGGCTGGCCGAGCCTGGCCAGTGCCGCGCACGACCAGGGCCGTTCGGCCGCTGGCAGCATCGTCGATAACAACAGCTGGCGCTTTGTGAATGATGTGCCGACCGGCATCTACACCATTCCGGAAATCAGCTCGATCGGCAAGAACGAGCAAGAGCTGACTCAGGCCAAGGTGCCGTACGAAGTGGGCAAGGCGTTCTTCAAGAGCATGGCGCGTGCACAGATCGCCGGCGAGCCGCAGGGCATGCTGAAGATCCTGTTCCACCGCGAGACGCTGGAAGTGCTGGGCGTTCACTGCTTCGGTTATCAGGCGTCGGAGATCGTGCACATCGGTCAGGCGATCATGAGTCAGCCGGGCGAACTGAACACCCTGAAGTACTTCGTCAACACGACGTTCAACTACCCGACCATGGCTGAAGCCTATCGGGTAGCGGCGTACGATGGCCTCAACCGGCTTTTTTGAGCGGCTCCGGCCGGTGGCCTGAGCCGGCCGGGGAGACCGATTTCAGCAATTCTCGAGCGTGGCGCTGGCCAAACCGGGAAAGTCTGTAATCAGGCTGTCAACGCCGAAGTCGGCGAGTCTGCGCATCAGCGCGGGCTCGTTGACTGTCCACACCGACACATGCAGCCCCTGACGCTGCGCCTTCTGCAGGCGTTCCGGCGTACACAGGGTCCAGTTCAGCGCCAGAATCTCACAGCCATAGCTTTGCGCGACTTTCAACGGGTCGAGCCAGGCGTACTCGGCCACCAATCCACGAGACACGTCCGGCACCAGGTCCTGCGCGGCTTTCAAGACTTCCCGCGAGCTCGAGGTGATTGTCACCTTGTCGAGCAGGCCGAAACGCTGAGCCATTTCGCGGATCGCCAGCACGGTGGTGACGGCGCGCGTGCGTGAAGCGCTTTTGACTTCGAGCTGCCAGTGCTCGAAATCGCATTTCTCAAACAGTTCTTCCAGCGTTGGAATCGGGCACGGCTTGATCCAGCCCGGGCCGCCCTTGCGCGCGTCGTAGGTCACCAGCTCCTTGGCGGTGTGCTCGACGACTTTGCCGCGCCGGTCGGTGGTGCGCTTGAGTGTCGAGTCATGGATGACCATCAACTCGTTGTCCATGGACAGGTGCAGGTCCAGCTCGCAGCGCCGCACGCCATGCTTGAGGCATTGCTGAAAGCTGGTCAGGGTGTTTTCCGGTGCTTCGCCTTTGGCGCCGCGATGGCCGTAGATGAGGGTCACGGTTCTTCCTTAAATTAAATGCCTGATTCGATGTGTTCGCGGGCCAGGCGTCGTTCCTGGGCCTGCTTCTGCAAGATGTAGCGGGCCAGCAACTGGCGTTGCGCATCGGTCGGGTGCATAAACTCGGTGCCGATGTCATAACCGCCGCCCTTGCGGTCGCAATGGGTGACACGGGCCCGCAGCAGCAGCCCGAGGGCTTGCGGCATCAGCACCAGTTTGACCGAGAGGTGCGCGCCGGCGGCAATCGGGGTCGGATGCTGAAAGTCGATGCCCCCTTCGGAAATGATCACCGGCTGTGGTTCGCCGATCTGCCCGAGCACGGTGATGGCGATCACCTGGCTGAGTAAATCGATGCGTTTATTCTGGGATTTCAGGAAGGCCGCGAGGTTGCGGTCGCGCTCGCTGATCTGGCGCAGCAGGTGTTGCGACTCGAATTCGCTCAGGTGCAGTTCGCTGAGCAAGTTGAAGAGTGGGGAAGCATCCTGCAACACTTCCTGGCCTGCGGCTTCGGGAGCAGACAGGGGCCGAATTTCCAGTGCGATCGAATCCTCGATACGGTAGTATTCGCGGCGATCTTCTTCATCTAATGTCGACATGGCGAACCCATGGTAGCGGCGGTGGTCTGAGTGTAAAGCTGGTTACCGACCCCCGCCACAAGGACGTTCCTATTCCCTCCGAACAAGCCCCGACATGTTCAGACCTCTCTTCGTATTTATTGGCACGCGTTATACCCGTGCAAAGCGTCGCAATCATTTTGTGTCATTCATTTCCCTGACCTCGATGATCGGACTCGCCCTTGGCGTGGTCGTGATGATCGTGGTGTTGTCGGTCATGAACGGCTTCGATCATGAGATGCGCACCCGCGTGCTGGGCATGGTGCCCCACGCGACCATCGAGTCCGGTGAGCCGATCAGCGACTGGCAAAGCCTGGCCGCCAAGGTCAAGCAGCACCCGCAGGTGACGGCCGTTGCGCCGTTCACCCAGATGCAGGGTTTGCTGACCAACAACGGTAAGGTCTCCAAAGTCCTGCTCAATGCCATCGACCCTGCGCTGGAGCGCAACGTCTCGATCATTGACAAGTTCATGCTGCAGGGCAAACTCGACGACCTGGCGCCGGGCAGTTTCGGCATCGTCATCGGCGACAAGGCGGCGGCCAAGCTCGGCGCTGCGGTCGGCGACAAGCTGACCTTCGTGGCGCCGGAAGTCACCGTGACCCCGGCCGGGATGTTCCCGCGCATGAAACGCTTTACCGTGGTCGGCATCTTCCATGTCGGCGCCGGTGAGATCGATGGTTACCTGGGCGTCACCAACCTGCAGGATCTGGCGAAGCTGCATCGCTGGAAACCCGATCAGGTGCAGGGCATCCGGCTGAAGTTCGACGACCTGTTCCAGGCGCCGCGCGTGGCATGGACCATTGCCCAGGAACTCGGCGAAGATCATTTCTACGCGCGCGACTGGACCCGCACCCACGGCAATCTGTATCAGGCGATCCGCATGGAAAAAGCCATGATCGGTTTGCTGTTGCTGCTGATTGTTGCCGTCGCTGCGTTCAACATCATTTCCACGCTGGTGATGGTGGTGAACGACAAGAAGGGCGACATCGCGATTCTGCGTACCCTTGGCGCCACGCCGGGTTCGATCATGGCGATCTTCATGGTGCAGGGCACGGTCATTGGTGTGGTCGGTACGCTGATCGGCGCGGTGGTCGGGATCTTTGCCGCGCTGAACGTCAGCGCCGCGATCTCGGCCCTCGAAGGCCTGATCGGGCACAAGTTCTTGAACGCCGACGTGTATTTCATCGATTACCTGCCGTCGCAAGTGCAGAGCCAGGACGTGTTGATGGTCTGCGCCGCCGCGTTGGTCCTGAGTTTCCTCGCCACCCTGTACCCAGCCTGGCGTGCCGCGCGCACCCAGCCTGCGGAGGCGCTACGTTATGAGTGAGTTGGGCATGAGTGATAAAGCAATCTTGAGCTGCCGCAACCTGGGCAAATCCTACGAGGAAGGCCCGGAGTCGGTAGAGGTTCTGGCCGGTCTGCAACTGGAGCTGCACCCGGGGGAGCGCGTGGCGATCGTTGGTACCTCGGGTTCGGGCAAAAGTACCTTGCTCAACCTGCTGGGCGGACTCGATACGCCAACCAAGGGCAGCGTCTGGCTCGACGGCGAAGAACTGTCGGCGCTGAGCGAGAAGAATCGTGGGCTGCTGCGTAACCGTTTCCTCGGGTTCGTGTACCAGTTCCACCATTTGCTGCCGGAATTCACCGCGCTGGAAAACGTCTGCATGCCGCTGCTGATCGGCAAGACTGCGATCCCGGAAGCACGTCAGCGTGCGACGGCGTTGCTGGAGCGGGTAGGGCTGGGCCATCGCCTGCAGCACAAACCCTCGGAACTGTCCGGTGGCGAACGTCAACGTGTGGCCATCGCCCGCGCACTGGTGAACAAGCCAGGCCTGGTGATGCTCGACGAACCGACCGGCAACCTCGACTCCCACACCGCCCAGGGCATTCAGGATTTGATGCTGGAACTCAGCGTCTCGATGCGCACGGCGTTCCTGGTGGTGACTCACGACATGAACCTGGCTCGCCAGATGGATCGCGTCCTGCATTTGCAGGAAGGTTGCCTGACGCCCATCTGATTGGTCGAAACCCGGCGCGGCTGAACAGTCCGTCGGGTCTTTTATTTTTATACGGTGCCCCAGCGAATGTTCAGACCGTTATCGATCTTTATCGGCACGCGCTATACCCGCGCCAAGCGCCGCAATCGCTTTGTTTCCTTCATCTCGATGACCTCGATGATCGGCCTCGCCCTGGGCGTGCTGGCGATGATCGTGGTGCTGTCGGTGATGAACGGCTTTCAGCGCGAAATGAGCTCGCGCATCCTCGGCATGGTGCCTCACGCGACCATCGTCGGCGTGAACCCCATCAGTGATTGGCAACCGGTGGCCGCGGCCGCGATGAAAAATCCGCAAGTCACGGCGGCGGTGCCGTTCACCGAGATGGAAGGCATGCTGTCCTACAAAGGCACGATGCAGCCGATCCAGGTCAGCGGCGTCGATCCGGCGCTGGAAGGCAAGGTCTCGATCGTTGCCAAGCACATCGTCCAGGGGCGTCTCGATGCCTTGAAACCCGGGGAGTTCGGCGTGGTGGTCGGCGAGATCACGGCCCGACGCTTTCGCTTGAACGTCGGCGACAAAATCACCCTGATCGTGCCGGAAGTCAGCAATGCGCCGGGCGGTATTACCCCGCGCATGCAGCGGCTGAACGTGGTGGGCGTGTTCAAGGTCGGCGCTGAGCTGGACGGCTCCATGGCACTGATCCACGTTGCCGACGCCGCGCAGATGCAACATTGGGAGCCGAATCAGGTGCAGAGCGTGCGCCTGGCGGTGAAGGATCTGTACGCCGCGCCGCAAGTCTCGAGCGATATTGCTGGTGGGTTGGGCACTGCCTACAGGGCTGACGACTGGACCCACACCCAGGGCAGTCTGTTCAGCGCGATGAAAATGGAAAAAACCATGATCGGCCTGCTGTTGCTGATGATCGTCGCCGTGGCGGCGTTCAATATCATCGCCACCTTGATCATGGTGGTGAACGATAAGGGCGCGGACATCGCGATCTTGCGCACCATCGGCGCCACGCCGGGGCAGATCATGGCGATCTTCATGGTGCAGGGCACGGTGATCGGGATTGTCGGTACTTTGATCGGTGGCGTGCTCGGCGTGATTGCGGCACTGAATGTCAGTGAACTGGTGGGCTGGATGGAGCGGGTCAGCGGGCAGCACATCTTCAGTTCCGACGTGTATTTCGTCAGCAATTTGCCGTCTGAATTGCAGGGCGGGGATGTGTTGTTGATCTGCTCGGCGGGGTTTGTATTGAGCTTCCTCGCCACCGTTTACCCGGCTTGGCGTGCGGCGAAGATCGAGCCGGCTCACGCGTTGCGGTATTCGTAAGCCAATAGACCGCTTTCGCGAGCAAGCCCGCTCCCACATTTGATCCGTGTCGTACACAAATCAAATGTGGGAGCGGGCTTGCTCGCGAAGGGGCCGGTACGACTGGCCTCAATCCCCCTTTGGCAACTCAATTACAAACCGCGTCCACCCCGCATCCGATTCACAACGAATCTGCCCACCATGGGCGCGGATGATCGACTGGGTGATCGCCAACCCCAACCCCGCATGCTCACTGCTACCTTCATGACGCGCCGGATCCGCCCGGTAGAAGCGATCAAACAGTCGTGGTAGCAACGCCTCGTCAATTGGGTTTCCACTGTTCTCAACCAATAGACTCAACCCTTTGGGCTGATCAACGATCCGCACCCGAACCGCCCCATCCGCCGGTGTAAACCGCAACGCGTTATCCAGCAAATTCGAAAGCGCCCGCCGCAACATGCTGCGATCGCCCTCAATGCGCGCATGCCCGTCGCGGCTGAGCGTCACTTGAGCGTCCTCGGCCAACGGCGCAAAAAACTCCAGCAGCACATCCACTTCTTCCGCCAGCTCCAGCGGTTCGCGTTTAGGCATCAACAAACCATGGTCAGCCTTGGCCAGGTACAACATGTCGTTGACCAGTTGCGCCATCCATTGCAGTTCTTCGAGGTTGCTGTGCAGCGCTTCGCGGTAATCCTCGATGGGCCGTGGGCGGGTGAGGGTGACTTGGGTGTGGGTCAGCAGGTTCGACAGCGGCGTGCGCAGTTCATGGGCGATGTCGGCGGAGAAGGCCGAGAGCCGTTGAAAAGAGTCGTCGAGGCGTCCGAGCATGGCGTTGAAGTGATGGGCCATTTCCGCGAGTTCTGGCGGCATGTGCTCTTCAGGCAGGCGTGCGTTGAGCGATTGCGCCGAAACACCGCGAGCGACCGCACTCATGCGCCGCAACGGCCGCAAGCCACTGCGCGCCGCCCAGGCACCGAGCAGCGCCGTGGCCAGGGCTGACAAGCCGACCGTCAGCCAGATCAGGTGTTGCATGCGTTGCAGGAAATGCTGGTGATGGGTGATGTCCAGCAGCAACGTCAGGTGCGGTGAATCCGCTTTATCGGCAAACAACGGCGCATTCAGGACCCGGTAGTCGGTGCCGTTGTCATTGATGGTCGACAGGCCCGGTTTATGCGGGAGCTTATCGGGCAGGCGCGCCGAACTGTCGTACCAGCGCTTGCCGTCGCTGCCGCTGATGCGCAGCGACAGATCAGCCTGTCGGCTCAATTCATCGGCCAGTTTCACTTCGCTTTCACTCGTTTGAATGTCATGAAGCGCCCGGCGCAACCCGATCAACTTGCCGTCCAGCAACTGCTGATCGAGTTCAACGAAGTGCGCTTCACTGGCGCGACTGAACAACACCCCGGCGAACAGCGAAACCACCGCGGTGCACGCGGCGAACAGCAGCGCCAGACGATTGCTCAGCGAAAGTCGACGCATCAGGCCGGACGCTCTTCAAGGACGTAACCCATGCCGCGCACGGTATGAATCAACTTATTGGGGAATTCATCGTCGATCTTCAGGCGCAGGCGACGGATCGCCACTTCGATGACGTTGGTGTCGCTGTCGAAATTCATGTCCCAGACCTGCGATGCAATCAGCGACTTCGGCAACACTTCGCCCTGGCGGCGCAGGAGCATTTCCAGCAGGGCGAATTCCTTGGCGGTCAGGTCGATGCGTTGACCGCTGCGCTCGACCCGGCGACGGATCAGGTCCAGACGCAGGTCGGCCAGTTGCAGGCTGGTTTCCTGAGGCGTGGCGCTGCCGCGGCGCAACAGGCTGCGCACCCGGGCCAGCAGTTCGGAGAAGGCAAAGGGCTTGACCAGATAATCGTCGGCACCCAGTTCGAGGCCGTGAACCTTGTCCTCCACGGCGTCGCGCGCGGTCAGAAACAGGACCGGCGTATCGAGGCCCGCCCCGCGCACCGCTTGCAGAATCTGCCAGCCATCACGGCCGGGCAGCATCACGTCGAGAATCAACAAGGCGTAATCACCGCTCAACGCCAGTTGCTGACCGGTGATGCCGTCGGCCACCAATTCGGTGTTGAAGCCAGCCTCGGCCAGGCCCTGGCGCAGGTAATGGCCGGTTTTCGGTTGGTCTTCGACGATCAGCAGTTTCATGGGCAACTCGTGGCAAATGGAACGAACGCTTTATACCGTGGGCAGCGTGCGTACAGGCCAACCTGACAAAGTTGTAATCTGGCTGTCAGGTTGCAGGCAGTGGCAGCAGTTTAGAGTTTTCCACAGGCTGAACCTTATCTTGTTGGAGTACGACTATGTTTTTGCGCAAATCTTTGGTCTTGGCCGCGTGTGTGTTGGCGCTGAGCTCGCCGGTGTGGGCAGCGCCGGCGCATACCTATGATTTCGGTCAACCGGCGCCGGCCGCCAAAGCGACCCGCAGCGTTGAAGTGGTGATGGGCGATATGTCGTTCACGCCCAAGGCGATCGATATCAAGGCCGGTGAGACGGTTCGTTTTGTGCTGGTGAATAAAGGCCAGCTGCTGCACGAATTCAACCTCGGTGATGCGGCGATGCATGCAAAGCATCAGCAGGAAATGCTGAAGATGCAGCAAAGTGGCATGCTCACGCCTACAGGCATGAAGGAAATGGACCACGGCGCCATGGCCGGTATGGACCATGGAACGATGAAACACGACGACCCGAATAGCGTGCTGGTTGAGCCGGGCAAAACCGCCGAGCTGACCTGGACTTTCACCAAAGCCACCAACCTGGAATTTGCCTGCAACATTCCCGGTCATTATCAGGCCGGCATGGTCGGCAAACTGACAGTCAGTCAGTAAGCACTCAAAGGCGGGAGCAAAGGCTGGTAGAATCCGCTGATTCTTCAGTCAGGTTTCCGCCATGCATCCCGCAGCCGAACACTCGCCGCTGGGCAAGTCCAGCGAATACATCGCCACGTACACGCCATCCTTGCTGTTCCCGATCCCGCGCACCGCGAAATGGGCCGAGCTGGGCCTGACGGCGGACACCCTGCCGTACAAGGGCGTGGATTTCTGGAACTGCTTCGAGCTGTCGTGGCTGTTGCCGTCGGGCAAGCCGGTGGTGGCCATCGGTGAATTCAGCATCCCGGCGGATTCACCGAATATCATCGAATCGAAGTCGTTCAAGCTGTACCTCAATTCGCTGAACCAGACACCGTTTGCCGACACCGCCAGCCTTGAAGCAACGCTAGCGAAAGACTTGTCGGCCGCTGCGGGCAAGCCGGTCGGCGTGCGGATCCGCAGCCTGAAAGAGGTTGAGGCCGAAGGCGTCGTGGCATTGCCGGGCGTGTGCATCGATGACCTGGACATCAGCGTCAGCAACTATGAGCATCCGCGTCCGGAACTGCTGCGTTGCGATGAATCGCGCGTTGTCGAAGAGAGCGTGCACAGTCATTTGCTCAAATCCAACTGCCCGGTGACCAGCCAGCCGGACTGGGGCAGTGTGGCGGTGGAATACCGTGGTGCGGCGCTGGATCACGCGAGTTTGCTGGAATACATCGTGAGTTTCCGTCAGCACTCGGACTTCCATGAACAGTGCGTCGAGCGGATCTTTCTCGACCTGCAGCGCTTGTTGAAGCCAGAGAAATTGACGGTGTATGCACGGTATGTGCGGCGCGGTGGGTTGGACATCAACCCGTATCGCAGTACTGAAGCAGTGCAACTGCCAAACCACCGCCTGGTCCGCCAATAAAGCTTTTATGTAGGAGCTAGCCTGCTAGCGATGGTGTGTCAGTTGGCTTGGTGTCGACTGACACTCCATCGCGAGCAGGCTCGCTCCCACAAGGGATTGCATTTCAAATTGCAGATGTTAAAAAGCCCCGCTATCAATAGCGGGGCTTTTTTGTATCCGGCGGGATCAGATACCCATGTTGGCCAGTGCTTGCACGATGTTGCGCAAGGTGCCAGCAAGGGTCGGGTGTTCGATTTCGAAGCGTTCTACGGCCAGGTTCACGTTGTCGGCGAGGCTGGAATCCTGGGTTTTGGTTTCCAGCTCAAGCTCAAGTTCGATCTGTTGCATCAGCGCGTGCAGGTCTTCGCGCTCGGCTTCCGTCAGTGGTGGATTCTGTTCCAATTGCTCGCGCAGAGTATTGAGCTGTTCTTGCAGTTCGCGGGCAGGCATGGCGTTCTTCCTTTTATCGATAGGCACTGGCATAGACCGCAGCAGCGCGCCAAAGGTCTATGGCTGACCTTTAGATTAATCCACTCGCGCCTAACGTGCATGATCTCGATCAGGGCTTTTCGCCCTTGAGCCGGCGCAGGCTGATGTCGGCCAGGCAGGTGTCGAGCTCGCCGAGGTGGTCGATCACCGAATGCACGCCCAGGCCGAACAACTGCACCGTCGCCTTGCCGCGTTTGAGCTCGCGTTCCTGTTGCGTCAGCGCCTGCCATTCGTTGGGCGCCAGCCCGCACAGCGAGCCGCAGGACGCCAAGCCAATCGTCCACAACCCGGCATTCAGCCCCGCTTGCAGCAGTCGTGGTTCGCCGCTGACCAGCACGCAGCCGTCCAGACGTTCGACATTCAACGTCATCAGGGCTTTCCAGCAGGCATCCGGTGCTGGCCATGGTTTGATTGTTTCGGAGTGTTGCGAAGGCTTGATCCAATCCGGCAGGGCAGCGGCCAGGGAATGGCTGAGGGCAGGGGGCAATTCATCCAGCCACACGCAGGGAATTTGCTGATTCTGCAGGCTGTGCAAGCTCTCTAAAGCACCCAGCGTCACCTCGGCGTGTTCCGCCGCGTGACTGGCGTGCGGGCGCGTGCGGGCGCCGAAATCCACCAGGCAGCCACTGAGGCCGAACAGCACGGCGGTCAGACTGGGTGCTGCGAGGGGCAAGGTTTCGGCGTGCGGCATATCAACGTCCCTGAAATAGCGTCGAGGCTAAGGCGCGCCGGTGACAGTTGAGTGACATGGATGTGAATCGCTCACAGTCATCACCCATCCTCTGAGAACGGGCGCGTACGATGCTGCCTAAAGCGGCCTTTCCGTCTTATACTAGCCAGCTTAACGCTTGGGCCAATGGCCCGCGCCAGTACAATCCAAGGAGTTTTCTATGCGCTGGAGCAATCATCTAGCTCAGCTTTGTGTATGCGCCAGTGCGCTGCTGGTCCCGTTTGCTGCCCAGGCAGCCTCGGAAGACGATCCTTGGGAAAGCATCAACCGTCCGATCTACACCTTCAACGACGTCCTCGACACGTATGCGCTCAAGCCATTGGCCCAGGGCTATCAATACGTGACGCCGCAGTTTGTCGAAGATGGCATTCACAACTTCTTCAAGAACATCGGCGATGTGCGCAACCTGGCCAACGACGTGCTGCAAGCCAAACCGGCGGCAGCGGGTGTCGATACCGCACGACTGATCTTCAACACCACCTTCGGCGTGCTGGGCTTCATCGATGTCGGCACGAAAATGGGCCTTCAACGCAATGACGAAGACTTCGGCCAGACCCTTGGCTATTGGGGCGTCGGCAGCGGTCCGTACGTCATGCTGCCGTTCTTCGGTCCAAGCACCTTGCGTGATGCGCCTTCCAAGTTCGTTGACTCCTACACCAGCCCTTATCGCTACGTCGACGATGTTGCGGTGCGCAACTCGTTCTTCGCGCTGGATGTGACCGACGCCCGCGCCAACCTGCTGTCGTCCGAGAAGCTGATCACCGGCGACAAGTACATCTTCATCCGCAACGCGTACTTGCAGAACCGTGAATTCAAAGTCAAAGACGGCCAGGTCGAAGACGATTTTTGATCTCGACCGGTAGATGCGAAGAAGGCGGCCCGATGGCCGCCTTCTTTCGTTTGTTTGGCGAGGCCGGTTTGACTGATCCACACCTTCCATTAAGTTACGGTTTTGCGTGTTCTTATAACTCCTGGTGATTTGAAAGGGTAAGACGTCAAGCGACCATCGGCGTGAGCTTGAAACGCCCCGCGGATGGGAGTACCGTCTGCGCCTTAGAAGGGCACCTCTGGTGTACCTGTGTGTAGGGCAAATGCTCGAAAACAGTGCGACAGAGAGGCTAGAAAGCGAATCCAGTAGTGTGAGCCGGGCCAAAACCCCTGCCTGCTACGCCAACCTAATTCTGGCGCCGTTTGCCCACATGCCAAAAACCAGTGCCACGCTGCTGATAATCGATGATGACGAAGTAGTGCGCGCGAGCCTCGCCGCCTATTTGGAAGACAGTGGTTTCAGCGTCTTGCAGGCCAGCAATGGCCAGCAGGGACTTCAGGTATTCGAGCAAGACAAGCCCGACTTGGTCATCTGCGATCTGCGCATGCCGCAGATGGGCGGACTCGAACTCATCCGTCAGGTCACCGAGCTGTCGCCGCAAACCCCGGTGATCGTGGTTTCGGGCGCCGGCGTGATGAACGACGCGGTCGAGGCCCTGCGCCTGGGCGCAGCGGACTACCTGATCAAGCCTCTCGAAGATCTGGCTGTGCTCGAGCACTCTGTGCGCCGGGCCCTGGATCGTGCGCGCCTGCTGCTGGAAAACCAGCGCTACCGCGAGAAGCTGGAAAAGGCCAACCGCGAGCTCGCCGCCAGCCTGAACCTGCTCCAGGAAGACCAGAACGCCGGTCGCCAGGTGCAGATGAACATGCTGCCGGTCAGTCCCTGGACCATCGACGAGTTCCAGTTTGCTCACCAGATCATCCCGTCGCTGTACCTGTCGGGTGATTTCGTCGACTACTTTCGGGTCGACGAGCGTCGGGTAGCTTTCTACCTGGCGGACGTTTCCGGTCACGGCGCCTCTTCAGCCTTCGTGACCGTGCTGCTGAAGTTCATGACCACGCGCTTGCTGTTTGAATCCAAGCGCAGCGGCACATTGCCGGAATTCAAGCCTTCAGAGGTGCTTGGTCATATCAACCGAGGCCTGATCAGTTGTAAGCTGGGTAAACACGTCACAATGGTCGGTGGAGTCATCGACGAGGAGACAGGTTTGTTGACCTATAGCATCGGTGGTCATTTACCGTTGCCTGTGTTGTACACGCCAGACAGTGTTCGTTATCTGGAAGGGCGTGGCCTGCCGGTGGGCCTCTTCAATGAAGCCACCTACGAAGACCACGTGCTGGAGCTGCCGCAGACGTTCAGCCTGACGCTGATGTCTGATGGCATTCTGGACCTTTTGCCAGAACCTACACTCAAAGAAAAAGAAGCGGCGTTGCCCCAACGGGTCAAGGCTGCGGGCGGCACCCTGGATGGGCTGCGGCAGGTTTTTGGATTGGCCACGCTAGGGGAGATGCCGGATGATATCGCCCTGTTGGTGTTGAGCAGGAATCTTTGATGAGTACCGGTAGAATCCAGTTCGCCGAGCAGGACGGCACCTTCGTCCTGAAGTTCGTCGGTGAAGTTCGCCTGACCCTGTGTTCGGCGTTGGATGCGACTATTGAGCGGATCTTCACGGCGTTGAACTTCAACGCGATCGTGATCGACCTGACCGAAACCCGCAGCATCGACAGCACCACCCTTGGCCTCTTGGCCAAACTGTCGATCCTGTCGCGGCAGAAGGTCGGCCTGCTGCCGACCGTCGTCACCACCCACGAAGACATCACCCGTCTTTTGCAGTCCATGGGCTTCGAGCAAGTGTTCAACATCGTTGACCGCCCGATCCCGTGCCCTGAGTGCCTGACTGATCTGCCAGACCAGGACCAGTCCGAAGAAGTGGTGCGGATCAAAGTGCTCGAAGCGCACAAGATTCTCATGGGCCTGAACGATTCCAATCGTGAAGCGTTCCACGACCTGGTGAATGCGCTGGAGCGGCATTGATCCCCTGATGTGATGTAGGCCTTACTGGCCCCTTCGCGAGCAAGCTCGGCTCCTACAGGTTTCATTTCATTTGCACACAATCCCTGTAGGAGCGAGGCTTGCCCGCGAAGGCGTCCGCAAAATCGCCTCACCAACCGCGCGAAGCCACCCCAATCCCACCACCCAGCAAACACAAAAAAGGGCGAACCCGTGAAGGTTCGCCCTTTTTGCGTTTGCTCCGGTGGATCAGAGCTTGGCTTGCAGCAATGCCTCAAGTTTTTCCTGGTCGCGAGCGAACTGACGAATACCCTCAGCCAGCTTCTCGGTCGCCATCGCGTCCTCGTTGGACAACCAACGGAACTGCGCTTCATTCAAGCTCAAGCGCGCTTCACCGGCATGGCCCGGAGCCAACTTACGCTCCAGCTTGCCAGTATCCGCCGCCAGCTTATCGATCAGGTCCGGGCTGATGGTCAGACGGTCGCAACCGGCCAACTGCTCGATCTGATTCAAGTTACGGAAGCTCGCACCCATCACTACGGTTTTGTAGTCATTGGCCTTGTAGTAGTTGTAGATGCGCGTCACCGACTGCACGCCCGGATCATCCGCGCCGGTGTAGTCGTTGCCATTGGCTTTCTTGTACCAGTCGTAGATACGGCCCACGAACGGCGAAATCAGGAAAACCCCGGCGTCAGCGCAAGCGGCTGCCTGTGCGAAGGAGAACAGCAAGGTCAGGTTGGTCTGGATGCCTTCCTTCTCCAGCGTCTCGGCAGCGCGGATGCCTTCCCAGGTGGAAGCGATCTTGATCAGCACGCGATCACGGCCAATACCAGCCTTGTCGTACAGCTCGATCAGGCGGTGCGCACGCTTCAATACGGCATCCGTGTCGAACGACAGGCGTGCATCCACCTCGGTAGAAATACGGCCAGGAATCACTTTCAGGATTTCTTGCCCGACCGTCACGCCAAAACGGTCGCTGGCCAAGCCAACATCGCCCTTGCAGTCGTTGACGCAAGCGTTCAACAACTCGGCATAACCGGGAATGGCTGCCGCTTTGAGCAGCAGGGAAGGGTTGGTCGTAGCGTCCACGGGTTTAACGCGAGCGATTGCTTCGAAGTCGCCGGTGTCGGCAACCACAGTGGTCATTTGCTTGAGTTGTTCCAGCTTGGAAGTCATGGGCGTGCTCTGTCCTATGGGTCTGTTGACATTACCCGAGCGCTGACAGCCACTCAAGGGTACATGCGTGTATCAATGCCCCCAGCGGCAACAACCTGAGAACAGGCGTTTGAAAGGTGGGGCGCGGTATCGATAAATAGGATGCCAAGCGGGCGCACAGGTTCAACTCATCTGACGGTTAGCGACCTGCCAGCGGATTGCCTGGCTTCTTAATCCTCTTTTAATACTCACTTTCTTGTGACTTTTGAATTTTATAGAGTTTGTTTACGCCTTGAATCGTTGTTATAAAAAGTCCACTAAGTTAGCGAGTAGTTAATCTAATTGTTAGCAACAGGAATGTTATCTGGTAAGCGGGTGGTCGTTAGAATACGTCCATTACCGAAAACGAATAAAGTGTAATGTGATAATAGCAAGTATCTGCTTGATAGAAATGACTTCACACCGTGAAGAGGTATATGTTTTTGGATGCGTTTGATGATCTGATGCTCGGCTACGCGCTAAAAAAGTTGACCGACGTGTTTGAAGAAATCGTCGAGATTTCAAAAAGCACTTCTTCGGATAAGGCAACGGGCGTACTGAATTTCAGGCAAACCAAAATGGCAAAAAAGCTGCCTATCTGGCTGGGGCGCCTGAGGGTCAACACCCCTTATCAAGTGACGCATGTCCTGATCGATCAAATGCACGTCTCTCGAAAACTCAACCGCGACCAACGCTTCGCGGCACAAGTCGCCTTGCTCGAAGCGCTGGTCGAGGACGGACTGGCCATGCACATCGCCAGTTATTCGGTGGTCGTCGTAGAGAATCGCCTGAAGTGCTTCTTGGATCGATGAACCTGGTATCTACTGTGCACGCGCCCAGTGTTCATGACACTGGAAAACCGCAAGCAGCGTGAGGAAGTAGATTGGATTCAAGACTGTACATCACTCAATACGCCGGAATCACCGTCATGCTGCCTGCGGCCATCGTCGTCGCCGGTTGGTTATGGTGCACGGCCTCGAAAAAACTCGCGCTGTTATGGCTAGTCGTACTGTCCGTAGCCTATTTCGTCGTGGGGCTCAGCAAAGTGCTGTTCAAGGGCTGGGGAATCGGCCTGGAAAGCCTGGACATCGCGGTCATCAGCGGCCACGCAATGAATGCCTGCCTGGTCTCGACCGTTGTCCTGAGTTTGCTGTTGCGCCAGATCGATCATCGGCTTCGATGGCTGGCACTGGGTGCGGGGCTGCTGTCGACCTGGTGGTTCAGCGTCGAGTATGTCGGGCAGACTATTCACCCTGTGGCGGAAGCCATTGCCGGGGCGGTCGTTGGATCTGCCGCGGCGTGTGTGTTTCTTTTGAGGTTGGAGAAAAAGGATGTCCGCAAAATTCCGCTGCCGGCCCTGGGGATAGGGCTGGCGGTCATCCTGTTGAGTACCAGCATTCCGAAGTATACGGCTGAGGGGGTTTTGAATTCTCTGGCAGTGACTCTGTCTGGGGCGGAGAAGGCTTTTATGAAGCCTTATTGGCGTACTTCGGGGGCGACGGCACCGTTGTAGAGTGTTGGCGGGAGGACGGCCCTAAGACTCACTACTGCTTTTCTCATCAATCCGAGCCAATAGCTCTGCGGTCTTCAACTGCATGAGTGCAACATCGCCACGACTCTCAACGTTCAGCAGGATTTCGGTTTCGGCTTCAGAGAGATGGAGTTTGAAGCGCCATTCAGCGAACGTCAGGCTTAGTCCGTCCTCATCGTCCTCATCGTCTGTGTCCAGTGCCTTGCTGGCGTACAGAAACCGAAGATACTCCAGGACGGCAGCTGGATTACGCACTGCACAGCGAATTTCCCCGGAGGAGGGAAACAGTCCGATGCGTTCGACCAACAACCTTGGTTGGGGGACGGAAGAGGGGAGTGGTGTTTGGTATGTCCGCAACCAGGCCATCAATCCACTGTCACTCTCGGTGAACTTTCGCCCCAAAAGCATATTGCCAGGTGCAAAAGGGTCCAGCGATTTATAGACAGTGTCGATCGGTGATCTGGAAGCGTTCATAGTGGTCTGCCTTGTAAAAGGTGTATGGCCGCTGTAAAACGCGGCACCCAAGAGCTAGAAAAATACCGTTTACAGACCTTTCTTATACAAGTTCTCATAACAGAAGTTAGTGGCGTCGATGTAGCCTTCTGCGCCGCCGCAGTCAAAGCGGTGACCTTTGAATTTGTAAGCCAGAACACAGCCAGTTTGTGCCTGCTTCATCAACGCATCGGTGATCTGGATTTCGCCGCCCTTGCCGGGTTCGGTATCAGCAATCAAATCAAAGATATCGGCCGTCAGAATATAACGACCAATAATCGCCAGATTGGACGGTGCGTCTTCCGGCTTAGGCTTTTCAACCATGCTGTTGACCCGATAAATGCCTTCGCGAATCTGCTCGCCAGCGATGATCCCGTACTTGTGTGTTTGATCGTTTGGCACTTCCTGAATGGCCACGATCGAACAACGGAATTGCTTATAGAGTGCAATCATCTGAGACAGCACACCGTCGCCTTCCAGGTTCAAACAGAGGTCGTCCGCCAGCACCACCGCAAACGGCTCGTCACCAATCAACGGGCGACCAGAGAGAATGGCATGCCCAAGCCCCTTCATCTCCACCTGGCGGGTGTAAGAAAACGTGCAGGTCTCCATCAACTCGCGAGTGCCCGACAGGAACTTCTCCTTTTCGCTACCGCGAATCTGGTGTTCCAGTTCGTAGCTGATGTCGAAGTGATCCTCTAAAGCCCGCTTGCCACGACCGGTAACGATCGCCATGTGCTGAAGACCTGCGTCCCGAGCTTCCTCTACGCCGTACTGGATCAGCGGTTTATTCACAACCGGCAGCATTTCCTTAGGCATGGCTTTTGTGGCGGGCAGAAAGCGAGTGCCGTAGCCGGCTGCGGGGAATAGGCATTTACGGATCATGTAGGGGTCCTGTTATATATGCGATATAGATTTAACTAAAAAATAACAACCATACTCACTTAGTTGCTATTAATAAAACTGTGCAACAGATAACATAATATATCCAGATGCGCACCGGAAGAGTTACAAATGTTAGGTTTTGTCCGGTAGATTAAATAGCGTTAATTTTTCTGTTTTAAGCATCTTAATAGTCGCACGTTTGCCTTTCCCGTTTTTGGTCGAACTGGCGGGTTGGCGGGGTGTTACAAACTGCTACCGCTTGACCAGCCCCATCAACGAGTTAGCCGAGACGTTAGGTAGGTTTGGAAAAATAGTAGAAAGTTGATTGTCTGACAGATTTAATCCTTTTTGACATATGTGTGAGAGCACATGTCTAAAGTCAGTTGTAATGGCAACATCCCTTTGTTGATACAGTACATCATCTGATAGGCCGGGCCATTCACCGTAAATTTTCTCCCCTCCCACATTGCCTCCAAGGACCATCATTACGTTTCCATGACCATGATCTGTACCGCCAGTGCTGTTTTCTTTAGCAGTTCTGCCGAACTCTGACATTACGACTATTGTAGTGGATTGCCAGTGGCGCCCAATGAGCTTAGGCAATAGCGAAAGGCCGTTGCTCAGTTGAGCAAGATTGGTCGCAAGTACCCCCTTCACTCCACCTTGGTCAACATGAGTATCCCATCCGCTTAGCTGCATAAAAGCAAACTGCAAGTCAGGTTGAGTATTGATCAAGGAACTCAGTAAATTAATATCTCGGGAAAAAAGCGTAGGAGGTGCGGCGCCGTTGTTTGCCATCAGCGCCTCCTTATCCAACTCAGGAGCCTTGATGGATTTAATAATCTCTTCGCGAAATCTCAAGCCTTGGCTGTAATCATGATGTAACGAGTTGTTGTTCGAATAGAGAGACGCCAACGAACTTTGAAAGTCCTTTCTATCTACCGGCAAGCGATGCCCGTAATTTTCCTGAGAATTTATGCTCGCTATAGGCTTTTTCCCCAAAAAAATCTGAGGGACAGTCGCTCCGAAACTAACGGCGGTCATCTCATCCAAATCAGTACTGTTTTCTACAGCAAGCCTATTCATCCAGCCATCGATTGAACGATCAGCATCTGGAATTCCGCACTCCATATTGAACTGCGCTGAAAAGTGCGAACGAGTTTCGCTTGGGCACCCCGAAGCAGGAATAAAGGCGAGCTGGCCTGACTGCCAGAGAGGAAGTAGCGATGAAAGTGCTGGATGAAGCCCAAAGTGGCTATTTAACTTGTGCATTCCACCTTCATTGCCTGGTAACGCAATCGCCGTCTTTTCACGCAATCGATAGTAGTTTTTTTCGGTGTAAGGTATCAGTACGCTTAATCCATCTACAGCCCCGCGTAGCATGACGACGACCAATCGTGCTTGTGCACCTGGCGAATTGGATGAAAGTGTTGAAGCAAGGGACGAATTGAAAAGATTATAGGTCCCGATCGCACCAAAAATCTTAAGAAAAGTTCTGCGATTCATCATGCACTCCTCAGATTTGTTATCGGTACATAAAATCTGGGCTGCTGAGAATCAAAGCTGAATGAACAGATTTTGGAGCCCGCTTGATAACTTCTATCGTACTCGGCGATAACCCTGAGCCAATAGTTGAAAGCATATCTTGGTCACTGGGATGAGGATTGCCACCTTCCGAATTTCGCCCCCAGAGTGACATCCATCCAGCGGCCAATTTGTAGGAAAAATTAGCCCGGTTCAACAAAACCTCTGGAGACAGCCAAGCGCTTTCAATATTTTTATATCCGTCCGGTGCTGGCCATGCAAAAAGCCCATTTCCGGACTGTTTTACCCACGTCTGCAATAGCCTGGAATCTTGGATGGGAGGAAGTCCTGCAGCCCTCACGCTGGAAATCATATAGTAAAACGGTGTCTTGAACTTCGTCTTGTGGTTTTTTGGCCACCAGAACTCATCGCTCTCAAAAATTGTGATAAGGAGTTCTTTTATATTGCCGTCGCTTTCTATATATCGTTTGGTTACCTTGTTTACCAGCGACTGAGGCGGTGTATCATTAACAAAAAACTCAACAAGACTATGTGCAATATGCTGTGCAGTTTTTGGGCTATTAGCAAGGTTTAATAGAGCTTGTTCGCCTTCGTTGTATCCGCCGCCTGATGGAAATGAAACACCCAAAAACGATTTTTCATTCGGGTCGTGAGATTTTTCATCAAATAGAAAATTACCAGCATTGGGGGCATTAGGGTCGGAGACGTAGGTCCAACCAGACAACAATCTCGCCAATGCCTTGATGTCCGATTGACTATACCCACCAACCCCGAGAGTATGGAGTTCCATTACCTCTCTTGCATAGTTCTCATTGATGCTTTTTGTGCCATTGGGCGTGTATCTGTTTCGCCAGTTATCCAAATAGTAGAGCATCGCCATTTCCTTGGCGTTTGCAAGAAGTAACTCCTTGAATTTTCCAAGCGCATAAGGCCGAATGGCATTGTTTTCGTAAGCACCAAGAATGGCACCGTTAGTGGGGGTCTTGCTTTCCCAGATATTGAAGTGGTTGTACCAAAAATCTACCATCACTTCTTGAAGTTGCGCGGGACTATAAAGTGCCCTAAGTATTCTTGCCTCTCGAGCCTGATTTACAAAATTCGTTCTATCTTGGATGAAATTCTTGCGTGCGGCGGTATCAGACTCAACTGCTTTAAAAGATTGTGAGCTGAATTGTTTGTATGTTGTTGTTTGGTCTTGATTTATTGCGTCAATTCCGGAAAGGCGTTTTTTTAACCATTCGGGGTTTTTTATGCTCTCGGGGTGTAATTGTTGAGAGATATATTGTTGTATTCCAATGGCAGAGACAGTTCGGATGTCGTCTGGAGAAGGCCCATAGCCCAGTCTTTCTAACACATGAACTATTTTCTGATTCGATGACAAGCCTGGGTCCGCATTAGATGCATAAGCTGAATGCAGAGATACAAAGAAAGTAGCGGTTATTGCGAGTCTTGATAGTGATTTCATTTATTTGGCGGTCCCGTAAATGATATAGGCGATCGCAAGAAACTCTTTCAAGGATTAAAGGGGTATGAATACGGATGACTACTAAGGGTAATGGGTTTCTTTTTGGGGGTTCTAGCCTTGATGTGTGCAACTAATAAAATCTAAGATTTACACCTGTTCTGTTATAGGTGTGGTTGTAGATGTTGGTTGCGCTATTTTATGATTTACAAAATTTCTTAAGTCATTACGAAAATTCTGACTTGAAAACTTTTCCGCGTTCGCTCTGATTAGCGTGGGGGAAAAAATGAAGGACTTCTCAAATCGCTCAACAGCCTGTTGAATTGCTTCTACAGTCTGGGTAGGAAAGAAGATACCTGTCTCACCATCAATTACAGTTTCGAGTGCTCCACCTTTGGAAAAGGCAATTACCGGCGTGCCGCACGCTTGAGCTTCTACTGGAATAATCCCGAAATCTTCTTCCGCAGCAAAAACGAAAGCTCGAGCGCGCTGCATATGGTCACGTAATACAGAAAATTCCTGATAACCCAATATTTCAATATTTGGAGCAGGGTTCTCCTTGATTTTATTGAATTGTGGACCATCGCCTATGACGACGAGTTTTCGCTCCGGCATATTTTTGAAGGCCTCCACTATCAGATCGATTTTTTTGTAAGGAACTAAACGCGATGCGGTCAGATAGAAATCTTCCTTTTTTTCGGTCATCGTAAAGTTTTCAATTGCTACGGATGGATGAATGACTGTTGATTTTCGACGATAGATCTTCCAGATTCTTCTGGAGATGAAGTCGCTATTGCATATAAAGTGATCCACCCCATTTGAGGTGCGATGATCCCATAGGCGGATGCGATGTAACAAAGAACGTGTCAACCAGCTTTTTATGCCGGTGCTCAATCCGCCATCTCTTAGGTACTGAGCTTGCATATCCCACGCATAACGTATTGGAGAATGGCAGTAACAGATATGCAGTTGATCAGGTCCTGTGAGCACACCTTTAGCGACCGCGTGGCTACTACTGATAATAAGGTTGTAAGAAGAGAGATCAAATTGCTCGATCGCAAGAGGCATTAACGGCAGATACGACCGATAGTTTTTCTTGGCGAAAGGTAATTTCTGAATAAATGATGTCTTCGTTTTTTTGTTGAATATTTCGGTCCGTTGTTCTGGGGTCAGAAAATCCACCACGGTGAAGACGTCCGCTTCTGGATAAATGGACAGTATCTCTCTTAAAACTTTTTCCGCGCCACCCAACGTTACCAACCAGTCATGAATAATGGCTACTTTCATGTGTAGATCTCTTTGTTGAAGTTAAACAATAGTGTTGTTCAAGCAGTTGCGCGCGACAGCTTCATCATCGTATTGAGGAATTCATTCCTAAGATTTTGAACTACAGTCGCATTGTAGGTTCTGGCAACTGACAAATTTCTGGATGACTGAGAGTGAAGCAGTTCGGGGGAAGAGAGGAACTCGATCATTTTGTTAGCTAGAAGTTGTTCGTCATCCGGGGGCACAATCGCACACTCTTCCACCAATTCAGGGGTTCCCCCTACGCGTGTCGCAATAGCTGGCAAAGCCCGTGCCATAGCCTCCAATAGAGCTCTAGGCAAACCTTCCTGGCGTGACGGCAAGACAAACAAATCTGCGGTATCCAGGATTTCCCTGATTGGTTCTCCCGACGCCATTTTTCCTGTGAACGTGACAAAGTTTTCTAAGTTAAGATCTGCACACATCTTTCTATAAAGCGGCTCATTGTTGCCATAGCCGATAATTGTAAGCTTCGCTTTAATGCCTTTCTTGTGAATAATTGCCAATGCATTTAATAACGTGTCATGCCCTTTCATTTTTCCCTGCATATTGCCTGTTAAAACAATATGCGGCGTGGATACCTTGAAATCCTCAATTCTCTTGGCAGTCAGCGCGTAAGCTTCTTCGAAAAGATCAATTGACGTGAATGCATACGATGTCGCAGGTTCGCCTGGTGGATACCTCAATTGTAGAGCGTTCCTTGTCACATAGGCTGTCGCTACAGCCTTACGACATTGCCATTTGACCAGACCGACAAAAAATTTCTGGAAGAGGCTACTTAGAGGATGATTGTTTAATGCTTTGGCACTATAGGAGTCAAACGGGTCTGCGCAGACCTCCATGCAAAAAGGAATTCTTTTTAACCATAATACGAGAGCGTAGATGCTGGGAACATTTGCCGGGACGCGCAATAGATAAGCACTGCCTGGGGTAGTCGTAGAAAGGACGGTCTTAAAGATCGAGGGAAGGCTTTTGATTAATCCTATAGGGCCATGCCCCGCAGGAAGTCTTAAAAAACTCACATTTGGACCATCAACAGGCAGGGCAGTCGGATCCTGCTTCTCAAAAAGTCGACCCACAATAACGACTTCAGAGAAAACCGATAGGTATCTTCGGCCGTACGATTCGTAATGCAGGAGATTGGAGGCCGGACGGCCATTTGTAGTCGTAAAAACTCCATCCCTGATGAGGTAAATCTTCATGCCCTGTACCTTTTTACAATCTCATTTATGTTGTCGTATGAAATTTGTTTTAACTTGGTTAGATGTGCTTTATCGATACCAACTTTTAAAACGTCTTCGATTGCCTCAAAAGCGATTGACGCTGTGGGTAATTTTTCAAAGCACGAAGATTCTCGCCCCATTATTTTGGCGAATGATTTGACTTTCGCATCCCAGCCAAGTTGTACGGTGGGTATGAGCAAAGAGTTAGCAATGATATTCGCATGGAGGCGGTGGGAGATCACGGCGTGAAATCTATTGATGTTTTTGACCAGATCTACCGGCTGGAGTGGCGCTGCACTCAGTTCTATTTTGGAGGAATAACCTTGTTGTGCCAGTTGCGCGTAGACTTCTTCGCAGAATAAAACGTCCTCCACAGAACCATTGGAAAACAGGACAGGTTTCTTTCCTGCATCGACAAGTTTTATCGTTAAATCAGTCCAAAATTTAAGCGTTTCTTCAGGTGGTATTTTTTTGCTCTTTTCAATATGCGCTGAAAGCTCTAATGGGTGTGCAATACCCAAACCGATGATCTCAGGATGTTCTTCTGGGCGATCATTTTCAAGGTTGTAACACTCACTTGTCCACAGTGCAGGATCGACAGTAAGAGCTACATCTTTAGAGTCGTTGATAAGTGTCTTTAGCGCTTGTTGACTTTCCTGATCTCTTACACTCAGATGAATCCATTTTGTTGAATTAAAAGAGGAGGTGTACAGAAATTTCCCAAGCGCAGACATTTTGGAAGAAACACCAATGGCGTTGGTCGCCAATTTAGCGTTTATTGACTTTGTTTTATTAATAAGGTGATTAAATTTTAGCGGGAAATTTAATGCCAGATCACTAATTAGCTGACCGCCGCCAAATAGCAATAAGAAGTTATCGTCGGGTGCATTTTTAGACCACGCATCATCCAGGCGTTTCTTCATGAATAAATGCCAGGCTACTAATGTCATCACCGGTTGTAGAAAGTGAGGTATGAAAAAGAATATTTTTTTAGCGAGTTTTATATCTTGCTTTGCGCTGGGCCGGTACTGAGTTCGGCCAGCAATGTCTATATGATTAATAGAGGATCCTGGACTGGCTTTTTTTATCAGGTACTCAGTGCAGTCCGATATCACTCCGTCTCCCAGGTTGTCGCTATATTTAGCGGTACATATAAGAAAGTTTTTTGGGGGAGTATTGGGCATCGTTTGCGTCCATGTACGAATTTAAGCATAAGGGGAGATCCAGGCTTAGGGCTTGTATAAAATTCCCTAAACTGTGGTGCTCGCTTGCATAAAATGAGTTAGTTGTCAGCCGACGTTGTAACGAGGCTTATCCGGCATGATCAAGAGGAGTGATCAGATTGACTGACGATGGGCTCGTATTTTTTCTTTTTATCTTTAGGCATAAGGTCGTAAGTATTAGCGGAATGGTTAGGTAACGTACCAGTTGCATTAAGAGTACGTTCATGTCTGTGCCAATCATCAATAGAGGGATCAAACACGTTACGGGTATGAACAGAAGTCTTATATCGCGCTTAGGTAAGTGCTTTATCAAACTTCTGATTTTCCCAACAAATAGACCTAGCGCAGCATAAAATAGAAAGATGCCAGGAATGCCAAAGTTAACTAGTGATTCACCAAACTGACCGAGTACAAGCGTCGTCTGCCTGGCTTCGCCACGCTGATAGCTGCCACGGCCATGGATAAGTTCGGTTTTTTCTTTGGTTACTTGATCTGGTATAAAGGGCAATATGGATTTGGGTATACTCGAGAATATACTAACCAGATAAGTTCGGCCAAACGACAATGGCTGCTCGCCCGATACGATTTTTTTGAGCGCTAGCGTTTGCATATCCATGCGCCCTAAATCTCTGACCACCAGGTATTGGTCGACATTCTGACGGCTGCTATGGAAGCTTTGACGGGCACTGGAATCCACAATGGCACTCAACCCATCTGCGCCTGCAATTTTGTACCAATAATAGGACGTTGCAAATAGTAATGAAAATGCAACGCCAGCCAGCAACATCTTAACCGGAAGTTTTCTGATCCAGAAATGGTACATGCCTGCGGCGAATACTAAAGAGAATAACGTGCTGCTCCTGCTGCCTCGCAATCCTCCAAATAATATGAAAGTGATCAACAAACCGATCATGATAATTGCAAAACAATAATTACTTTTTGCCCATTTCCAATCTTTTATGCAATATATTACAAACATAGAAAATAGGAATTTAAAACTCTCGGCGACGAGCATGAGCATGCCCATTCCGGCAAATGGATCTTCGTCCTCAATTCCCGCAGCTTGTCTTGCTGTAAAAGTAGCAATAAACCCAAGAATCCCACCGAAGGACGCATAGATATAGAGTTGGCAAACAGCACATAATGCAAGAAGCATTAAGGATAAAAATATAAATCTTTTGTGATTGAATGTCGCTGGCGTAACGTATGTGGTGGCGTTACGTTTTAATTTGATTCGGCTGAAGAATTTATAAGTCAGCGCACCGAATAGATTTAAGATGGACCAGAATGAAATCCAACCCGAATCATTGGTCAGGGCGGGTAGGTAAGGCCAGAAGTCCCAAGAGACTTGTGATACCGGGCTGATCAGAAAATACAAAAGCCCCGCCAAACCAAGAATTGCACCTGGGTCAAAACTATCCAGTCGCGAACGAGCCCAGTCGACAGTATCCTTTAGGAATATAGAGGACGTTAATATTCCGACACCTAAAGGAATGCCGATCGCGGACTCACCGAATAAAATTATCAGTATGAAGGCGACACTTGCACAGCAAATGAACGATATTGCATAGGAGGATATTTTCTTCATTTGGCTTGTTCGGCAAGTTCGGTTAAGTTTTTCGAGGACGCTGATTTAAGGGCGTTTACCAGTGTGATGATATATCCCGATAATGCTACGCTATTTGCAATTAATGTCGCGGCTACTGCTCCTTTCAACCCGTACAGAGGAATCAGAATAAACGATGCTGCCAGTGCGGCTATAGACGCGGCCGCTTGAACGCTAACTAGGGATATATTACGTTTGGTGGAAGCAATGGCATAACCTAATAAACTACCGAGGTATTGAACCGGTGAAATAGCGAACATCAAAGTAAGTAAGTGTGCGTTCTTGGCTACTTCACTGCCGAAAGTTAAATTTAAAAAGTAGTCGGCGAAAAAAAACGATGCAATTGTACCAAGAATGCTCAAGAGCAGGACAACGAAGGAAGCTTTGATTGTAAGACCCAGGAATGCTTTAGTATCCTTTTGGCTAAACTGTACTGATAGCTTTGGAAGGATAGCTTGCCCAGTCGAGTTTATAATCAGGCTGCCGGTCTGTACAATAAAGGCCATGATGGAATAGATGCCAATAGCATGCATGCCATCAGATTGACCGATAAATATACGCGGAATGCCGGTATTAAGGTTTATTAGTAACGCGGAAATACCCAGCGGTAAACCCGCATATATGAGTGGCATCAGGTCTGCGTACCGAGTGTTTTTATTGTCTCCAATACTACTGATGCTTCGACGTGTGCATTTTTTATCATAAAATAGACAGATCGCCCACCAGGAAACGGTATAACAAATGACGCCTGTGATGAGATTTCCTGATAAATAGGTGCCCGCGGCAAGACTTGTAGCGCCTATGGCCCCTCTGATGGCTAGTGATATTGCAACGATACGGTGCTTGTATTGTTTTTGCAGGATGCCATAAAACAGTTCGGACTGATTTTCCGCAGATTTTGAGAGTGTTACGAGAATGACTACAATGATTAGTTCTGTCGTCGATGACATGACAGCCGCGATTACGACACAGAGGCTAGCGCCAACTGCGCTACAGAGCTGACGAAGTTTTTGATACTCACGCAGCGAGTACGAGTTCTGTGTATCGGTAATGATCTGAGTGCGCAGGCCTATGTTAGACAACAACATAATGGGAGCTGTGATCGCCAATGCAAAGCTGAACATCCCAACCGCTTCGACATTAACCAGTCTTGCCAGAATAGCTAAAATCGCGGCTTGGCTGATGGCATAGATACCATTTCCCATCACCATCCACGCTGCACTGTTTTTAATCATTGTTCCCTCAATCTTCGGTTTGTCGGGGCTGACGTGAATTGCTATTTATGAAAGACAGTATTAGCGATCAGGCTTCTGTCTAAAAATGAACCAGCCCCGATGACGCAATGATCTCCAACGTTGATCGGTCCGACGATGACACTGTTGGGGTAGATGATTGTATGGTTGCCTATTTCTGGATAACCGTTCTTTGAACCAATCGTACTATTCTGGTATATGGTGATACTGCCGTGTAAAACAGCGTTGTCTCCGATTACTATTCCAATGGGGTGTGGAAGTCTCAAGGCAGGACCAATCACCGCGCTTGAGCTAACATCCATTGAGTGTTTTGATATCAATAGGTTTCTGATGATGGCACTGAATATCTTGTTTTTACTGCGTACTAATCGTGTCAGTACGCATGCATGAACGCTCGGATTAAAAAAGGATTTGATAAGTGTTTTCAGGTTGATCGTATTATAGATTGCAGTAATGTCCGATTTTATCAAATCCCTAGTTTTCATCGTCGCTGCTCTTTTCTCTGTTGCTATACGTCAAGTACCAATCAGTAAATGTTGCCATTCCTGTTTCTATATTTGTTGAGGGTTTGAAGCCAACATCCTTAATCAAATCGTCAACGTCAGCATACGTGAGAGGGACATCTCCAGGTTGCATAGGAAGTTCATTCTTTATCGCTTTTTTTCCAAGCGCGTTCTCGATAGAGGATATGAATAGATCTAGAGTAATCGGGTTGTTGTTTCCTATATTGTATATTTTGTATCGGGCAGGAGAGTTTGTATTGACGGAGCTTTGCGAGGCAGGAATTTTATCCATGACCTTCACGATGCCGTTGACGATGTCATCAATATAGGTGAAATCACGCTCCATTTTACCTTTATTAAATACATTGATGGGTTCTCCCACGCAGATGGATTTACTAAATGAGAAATAGGCCATGTCAGGTCTGCCCCAAGGGCCATATACTGTAAAGAAGCGTAAGCCAGTTGTCGGGATATCAAAAAGGTGGCTATAAGAATGCGCCATCAATTCATTAGATTTCTTAGTGGCGGCATACAAACTAATTGGATTGTCTGTTTTATCATGGGTTGAAAATGGTATTTTGCTGTTCATCCCGTAAACAGAACTGGATGAGGCGTACACTAAATGGGGTGTTTTCTGTGCCCTGCATGATTCTAGAATATTCAAAAAACCCACTATGTTAGAATCAATATAGGCTTTTGGGTTTTCTATCGAATAACGAACTCCCGCTTGCGCGGCCAGATGTATAACTCGATCAAAATTATTCTCTTTAAACAATGAAGAGATGGCCGGTGCGTCGACCAAGTCCATTAATTCAAATTTAAAGTTTTCGCTTTTTTCAAGCTTCTCGCAGTATTGTTGTAAATCAGAGAGCCTGTCTTTTTTTAGCTGTGGGTCATAGTAATCATTCAGGTTGTCAATGCCATAGACTATATGGTCCTGAGCAATCAATTTCTTCGTGACGTGATACCCAATGAAGCCTGCTACGCCAGTTACAAGAATTTTCATCAAGCACGCCCTACAGAATAATAAGTCAGTTCTTTATTTTTCATCGCTTTGGGGTCGAACAGGTTGCGCCCGTCGAAAATAAGTGGGTTTTTCAATTGCGCTTTGATCATATCAAAGTCAGGAGCACGGAAATTTTGCCATTCGGTAACGATAATGAGTGCGTCCGCTTGCTTCAAAGCGCTTTCTTTGGTTCCACAGAGTGTCAAGCTATCCACTTCACCATAGAGCCGTTGTGTTTCTTCCATTGCTTCTGGATCAAAAGCCTGAATCTTCGCACCTACTGCCCAGAGTGCTTCCATGATCACGCGGCTAGGTGCTTCACGCATATCATCAGTGTTTGGTTTAAAACTTAATCCCCACAGCGCAAACGTTTTACCGTGCAGATCGCCTTTGAAATGTTTATGAATTTTCGAGAACAAAGTGGTTTTTTGTTCGTTGTTTCGATTTTCAACAGCTTTCAAAACTTTTGCATCGTAGTCAATGGATGTTGCGGTCTTAATCAAAGCCTGAACGTCTTTTGGAAAGCAAGAACCACCGTAACCTACACCAGGGTAAATGAAGTGATACCCTATCCGTGGATCCGCGCCAATACCTTTGCGGACCATCTCAATATCGGCCTCTAGCATTTCAGCCAGGTTTGCTATTTCATTCATGAAGCTGATTTTCGTAGCGAGCATGCAATTGGCGGCGTATTTGGTCAGTTCTGCGCTCCGCACATCCATCATGATTATTTTTTCATGATTGCGATTGAATGGCGCATACAGTTCGCGCATTAGCGCCTCTGACTTCTCGCTTTCTGAACCGATGATAATGCGATCAGGACGCATGCAATCATTTACTGCCGAACCTTCTTTTAGAAATTCCGGGTTAGAAACTACATCGTATGAAATGCTCAGATCACGCCGCGCCAGTACTTCTGAGATACGATCGCTTACGCGTTGCGCGGTACCTACTGGAACAGTGGACTTATTCACGATAATGCGATGTTCTTCCATGTTCTCGGCTATCGCTTCAGCGACCGCTAGTACATGTTTCAAGTCCGCCGATCCATCCTCGTCGGGGGGAGTGCCAACTGCAATAAACTGGATCGTACCGTGATTAACTCCCAGTGCGGCGTCAGTGGAGAACTGAAGAGTTCCAGCGCTGTAATTCTTCTTGACCAGTTCTTCCAGGCCTGGCTCGAATATAGGAATGATACCCTGCTTTAAACGCTCAATTTTTTGTGCGTCAACATCAATACATATGACATTGTGCCCTGCATCTGCAAGAACGGCTCCCTGTACTAATCCGACATAACCAGTGCCAAAAACAGTAATTTTCATATTGATCACCTAAGAGTTTAAAATTCGGTTTGGCGTCTTTGTCAGGCCAAAAGCTTGCGTAGGATTACTGTTGTATTCCCCGTGATTTACACGACAAGCGTGGTTCGCCGTACGCATGTTTCGCGTAACGGCGATCAATGTATCGAGCGTAAGATGCAATTAAGTTTATTTTTTATCAGCGACGTATGAATATTGATAGTAACCGTAGGAGTTGTAACCAGTTTTTGAGGTCGCTCGTTTCTCTACATAATTGAGTATCGCGCCCTTCAAATGCACTCCATTTTGCGCAAATCGTCGAATGGTAAGTTTTATTTCACCTACAGGATTCTTCCCAAATCGAGTAACAATCATCGAAGTTCCTGAAAGGCGTCCGACGATAGCGGCATCAGTAACTGCCAAGATAGGCGGGGTGTCGAGAATTACCAGGTCGAATTGCTCACTGGCTTCTTCAAGGAAGTTACTAAAATTCTTGTGCATCAATAGTTCTGCAGGATTCGGCGGCGTTTGCCCACGGCTGATCAAGAACAGATTTTTCACTTCAGTCTCATGCAGCGCGCTACTTAAACTGCTGCGCGAGGTAAGAATGTCGGAAAGGCCGTTTTCAGCGGGTTTCCCGAACGACTTATGGAGATATCCCTTGCGCATATCAACGTCAACAATCAATACACGTTTCCCAGACTGTGCAATCAGTGCGGCAAGGTTCGAAGAGACAAAAGTTTTACCTACAGATGGGCTAGGGCCAGATATCATCAGGCGATTATTCTGTGCCTCTAGCATAGCGAAGTGCAGGCTGGTGCGCAGGCTCCTGACCGCTTCAACCGCGAGGTCAGTGGGCTGGCTTATCGCAAGAATTTGAGCGTGATCTTGCGCTTTTGTGTTTCGCGAACCAGCCTCTGCTGATTTTTGTAGAGTGCTAAAGGGGATAGACGCGTATACAGGCAATCCCAGTTGCTCAATAACATCAGCACTTTCAATCCCTCGATTGATTGCCCGGCGGAGCATTACGAATACGATTGAAAGGAAGGCACCTAACAGAGTTGCCATTAGCACTACTAAAGCTTTCTTAGGGCGGACGGGTTCTCTCAAATCAACATCTGCATCGTCGACTATATGTACGTTACCAACAGAGCCGGCACGAACTATATCGAGCTCTTGTGCTCGGTTTAGTAACTGAGTATATATTTCTGTGCTAACTTGAACGTCGCGAGTTAGGCTCAACAATTCTTGTTGAGTGGCAGGAAGACTTTCTACTCTCTTGGACAGCCCACTTTGTTTACTGCTCAGCTCTTCAATTTTTGATAACAGCGCTTTATAAGCAGGGTGTTGAGTGGTGAATTTTCTATCCATTTCTGCTTGTTGAAGCTTTAACTCAGATATGCTTGTGTCAAGAGCAACGATCTGGTCCAGAATGGCTTTGGTTTCCAGACTTATATCGATGGATTTACTGCGAGTTTGGTATTTGTTAAGGGCGTTTTCCGCCTCTTCCAGATCCTTGCGTACTTGAGGTAGCTGATCTTTCAGAAAGTCGAGACTGGCGGCGGCTTCTGCTGACGTGCGCTCGACATTCTGGCGAACGTATAACCGTGAAATTTCGTTGAGTGTTTTGACTGCTTTTTGCGGATCGGTACTTTCGAGGGCAAGCCCAAGAATCCCAGAGTCTTTGCCGCGCTCACTGACATCCAGCGCTTCCTGATAGTCTTTGATACTGTTCAGGCGCGGTTCACGCATCACGGAGAACGTGGCGCCTGGGTTGGCGCGTAATTCAGAAACTAAAATTTCGACCCCATTGCTTTCTGCCGGGGATCCCACATGGCCACTGACCAAAAGATTACCGTCTTCGTCCAATAGGTCGTAGGAACCTTTTTCCTTGGATGTCAGTGTGAGATCTCCTCCGAGTAAATCCTTGGATAGATCAAGTCTCGAGATGGTTAATGATTCTCCACCCCAGTTATAGCTATTCATCCCAAACCAAGGTGTGGCTAGAGAATCAGGAGTGTCTCCTGTATATCTTTTTGCGATGAATCTGCCAAAGACAGGAAAATAGTCAGGCTCGCTCAAGATGTCTAGTTTTAGGTTATCGATCGCTTTTCCTAGAACAGATCGAGATTTGATTAGCTCAATTTCTGTACCAGAAGGGGACTCGCCACCCAATAGGCTGCTCATATCATTGAACCCAAGCACATCATTTTTCTTGGGTTCTACCTGGATGATGGAATTCGCCCTATAAACGGGGGCTGCCAATACGGCATAGGCTAAACCGCCAATCATAAATACACTGGTGATCCCAGCGATAACAAATTTGTAGTCTATCAGGGTGCCTAACAAATCAAGCAAATCTATTTCTTCGCTTTCATTTGGGCTAACGGTATTTATTGGCGGCTGCTGCATGTATGGACTTCTATATGATATTGGTATGAGAGGGAGGGCTTCATGGAGTTAGTCGGATAGCCCATGCGTGTACCGCCTCTTTTATCAAGGCATGTGCATGTTCAAATGCAGCCTTTCCTTGGCGATAAGGATCTGGTATTTCGCGTTCATCCTGCCATTTGCCTAGCAGGAAAACTTTTCCGCGAGTTTCGGAAGAAAGTTGGAGTACGCTGGTTAACTGACGTTTTTCCATCACCAGCACAAGATCAGCGTCCCCGAGCATCGCAGATGTTAATTGACGCGCTTTATGTGCCGCAGGCGTGTGACCGTGTTGGTCTAATACGGCCAGGGTGGTAGATTCAATAGGTTGATCGACCAGTGCGCCTAATCCGGCAGACCTGATTTCGATATCAGTTCCCTCTAACAACTCGGCAAACATTATTTCAGCCATAGGGCTTCGACATATATTGCCGGTGCAGACGATCAAGATACTTTTAAACAAAGCAATTTTCGCCTCTCATGCTGGATGGTGATCGGTCGGATCGCCTATGCATTGACTGGGTCGTGTATTCATAAAAGTAAATACGATGAGTCGGGTATAAAATGGCGGGAGAGCTAGGCTCTGCCATACTTGTCTTCGAAGCGAACAATATCGTCCTCTCCTAGATATGAACCGGACTGCACCTCAATTAACTCTAGTGGAATTACGCCTGGGTTTTCTAACGCGTGTATTTGACCGATAGGGATATAGGTCGATTCGTTTTCGGCGACGAGGTAAGTGTTTTCACCGTTTGTAACCTTTGCGGTACCACTTACAACGATCCAATGCTCTGCGCGATGGTGATGCATCTGAACCGAGAGTTTGGCCCCAGGTTGTACAGTAATCCGCTTAACTTGGTAGCGGGGGCCGTTATCAATAGAGTCGTACATTCCCCACGGACGGTAAACCTCTCGATGATTGATGTGTTCCTGTCGTCCTGACTGTTTCAGTTGTTCAACCAGCTTCTTGATATCCTGCTCATGGGATTTATGAGCAACCAACACAGCATCTTTTGTTTCTACGATGACGAGATCTTCAACACCTAAAGTCGCGACCAAACGATTGTTTGCATGGACGTAGGTATTTAGAGTGCTTTCCATCAGCACGTCACCTTTGCGGCTATTACCCACTTCATCTTTGGTCGAGACATTTGCCAATGCGTTCCAGGAACCGAGATCACTCCACCCCGCATTCAAGGGAACCAATACCGCATCGGCAGTATTTTCCATTACGGCATAGTCAATGGATTCGTCGGCGCAGGTCGCAAATATTTCGCTATTTATGCGTGTGAAATACATGTCCTCAGACCCGCCACTCAAAGCGGATCGGCAGATAGATAACATTTCAGGACGGTACTTTTCCAGTTCCTCAAGATAGCGACTGGCCTTGAACATGAACATTCCGCTGTTCCAAAGGTACCGCTGGCTTTCTATGTAATTTCTCGCTGTCGCAGCATCTGGTTTTTCGACGAAACGCTTTACTCTGTATCCCTTTTCGCCAACTTCCTCACCTATTTCGAGATAGCCATATCCCGTTTCCGGTGTTTTAGGTACAACCCCGAAAGTGACCAGTTTTCCATCTTCAGCCAGTGGGATCGCTGCCTTCACACTGGAATGGAATTCTGCGATATCTTCGATCAAGTGGTCAGCAGCAAGGACCAATAAAATTGGGTCGCTTTCTGTAGTGATAGCCTGAATTGCAGCAATTGCTATGGCAGGAGCTGTGTTCCGTCCGATCGGTTCCAGCAAAATACGAAAATCTTCTATTCCTAGATTGAGCACCTGTTCTGCAGCCAAGAATCGATGTGCTTCATTGCAGATGAGTTGCGGTGCTTTTAAGCCCAATCCGTCCAGCCGTTGGATAGTCGCCTGGAGCATCGAAAACGTATTGTCGGCGAGCGGTAGAAATTGTTTGGGGCGTTGTTGACGAGAAAGGGGCCATAAGCGGGACCCTGTTCCGCCTGATAAAATAATGGGGATCATAACGATACTCTGCTGAAGTGATTTTTGATGTTCGACTTTGTGCAACCGGCGCGCGTAATAAGGCCGCGCTTCGTTCCTTTTTTAGGACGCGGACATCTGGATGAATTCAAAAAAAGGCATGCTACCGCCCCAGGATTTAGAGTATTAATCCTGAAAACTCTTTGGAGCTTGCGAGTGCTCCAGGCTTTCTGATGCTGAAAAAATCCCTACATCTATTCTGAAAATCGGATCGTAATATAATGATTGTTAATTTTCTTGCTCGGAATGTTATTTATGCTATTAATCTGTATGCCTTGGTGTTTTACGTAGTCAGCAAGTATTCGTCATGCTACTAGAGAGGTGTTCTTTATACAGTCTCAATTGGGCTTAATTTCTAACATGATTTTTCATAGAGACGGCAGTATTTTTGTTGACCAAAAATAACAGTTATCTCTATTGGGTTAAGCAGCTAAGTACCTGTTTCTATTGTAAAAATAACGTTGCGATGAGTCTTCTGGCATGCTAGAGAGGCTCGCGCCTATTTTCCTCAGCGCCTCGCTGGTCAATTTGACGGGCGTGATTGTTCTAGTGCCTCCTATGGCGATGATGCTTGGGTTTATATAGCCTTGCGAGCCCGACATTTATTAACAGTGCGTTCTGCCGTTGATTGTTAGAATTCGACAAATCAAGTCTAAAACCCCAATAACTTGCTGAGTTTCCTAGGAAAACGCAAGATAACACTGCTTCATGAATCTAACCTTTGGTCTTTGTGAGTGTTCGAGCCTGGCGCGATCACTGGTATCAGTGATCTTTCAGTGAGATGATCTACAGAAGGTAAAAAGGGGAGCGGTCACAGTCGTTTGATGATTATATTGTCGGTGGCTGTTCACTCTTTCGTTTAGGTGCCTGGTTTCCAGCACTGTAACTAGAGAAGGAGTCTGATATGAAAAAGCTTTTTGCTGTCACGCTGTTGACTGTCTTGAGTACTTCAGTAATCGCGGCAGAAGAGCCGCTTACGCTGAGCACTCCGGTAGTGGGTTCAGTCACTGTTGGTACAAGTTTGCTGATCGGCGCTGCAGTGGTCGCGGGTGTGGTAGCTGCGTCTAATAGTGGCGGTAGTTCCAATGGCGGTACTGGTGGTACGACCGGTACCACTGGCACCACCGGAACTACTAATTGAAATTGCAGTAGCGTTTTGGACAAGGTCACGCAGGGCTACCTGTGTGACCTTGTCTTTTTGGGTGAGCTCTTAACTAACGTAGTGCCAATATGATACGAAATCTTTCTGTTGCCGTGCTGGCAAGTATTACTTTGCAGGGTTGTATGTTTTCTCCCGGCCAACATATGGACACCAGTCAAATCGTACGTGATGGGGCGTCTGAGAACAGTCGTGTCGAGCTAATTCCGATCACCCCTAAATTGATTGCCATGGACGCGGCCACGAAAGTGGGTGAGGTCATTGCACACGAACTATTGCACTACTCACCCACCAGTTATCGGATTGGTGCCAATGATCTACTGTTTATTACTGTCTGGGACCATCCGGAGTTAACGGCGCCTTCAGGGCCACAGCAGCAGATCGATGCGAATGGGCGCCTCGTTCGCCCTGATGGCAGTCTTTTTTATCCTTATGTTGGTAATGTCGCAGCGGCAGGTAAAACAATTGAAGAACTGCGCGACCATATTTCCAGTCGGCTGTCGCAGTTTATTGAGAGCCCGCAAGTAGACGTCAGCGTATTGCGCTTCGCCAGCCAGAGAATCGTTGTTTCTGGTGCGGTCATCCGGGCAGGGCAGCAACCACTCACCACTACACCACTGAGCGTCGTGGAAGCTGTGGGTGCTGCCGGTATCGATCCGCTGAATGCTGACCTTTCGGGTCTGGTCCTTACGCGTGGCGGTCGTGAATATAAACTGGATCTGGATGCGCTAAGCCGTCAGAACAATTCCCAGTTGCCCAATGTTTACCTTCAGACGGGTGACCAGTTGTATGTTCCTTACAATGACCGCAAGCGGATCTATGTGATGGGTGAAGTAAACCAACCCCGGGCATTGAGCTTCAAAACCAAAACCATGAATTTGTCCGATGTGCTGGGAACGGTAGGGGGCTTGAATCAGACGACTTCTAATGGCAACGCCGTTTACGTCATTAGGGGTGTAGAAAATCTGGATAAAGAACCGGCTAAGATTTTCCAACTCGAAGCCTCCTCGCCTTCTGCAATGGCATTAGCAACACGTTTCGATGTGCAAGCGCAGGACGTAGTCTATGTCGGGCCTGCCAATGTTACCCGTTGGAATCGCTTTATCAGCCAGTTGCTTCCATCTGCATCCATCGTGGGTATAGGAGCATCGGCGAAAAACAATATAAGCGACTAAGGGTAAAGGCTTCCGGTGAACATTTTACGCAGCAGCGTCTACTTGGCGATGGCTTTCATTTTGTGCGGGTGTAATCCGTTGATGAAGGCCTCTTTCGACACGCTTAAAGCGTCCACTGCGGGGCCAGACTCTTTGGAGTTGACCCAGGCTCAGGTGGACGCCGTTCCCTATCCGCAGATTAAAGTCACAACGTCTTCCAGCGAGGGCGTCATGGCGATGCTTCGCCAGCGAGGTGACCTGCAGTTCTGGGTCGCCTCCGGTAAGCAGGTATTGTTGATGCGCGACGGTTTGATTGTGCGCAGCGTTGGTCTCGGTAGCAATCTCGATGGTACCCGTTGGGAGGGTGAGTCGCCGTTCAAGCGGGGATTGCATCTACTGCCCGATGGTTATAGCAGCACTCGTCGGATCGATATCTATGACGGCTACCGTGTCGGGATCGCCTTGAACAGCCGGTTTACGCAAGTAGGCATCGAGGACATCAAAATTATGGACAAGACGTATGCCTTGCTTCGTATAGATGAACGCATCGATGCCCCAGAAATAGATTTCCAGGCGGTCAATCATTATTGGATCAGACCACGCGACGGTTTAATTCTTCAGAGCCAGCAACATATAACGCCTCAAATTTCCCTGAAGGTCATTCAGTTGCGTTCTAAGCAGGGAGCTATTAATTGAAGCGTCTGAACATAGTATTAGCGGGTTTGCTATTAGTCAGCTCAGGTCTGAGTCATGCAGATGTCACCGTTAGTGGTGATGTTCGCAGTCCGGGACAATACAAAATTGAACCGGGGGCGCGTTTGCTGGATATCATTACCGTTGCGCAACCAAACGCCGAAAGTTACTGGTTAGGTGCTGCGTGGTTGCGCCAGCCTTTGCTGGAAGAGCAGCAGCGGTTGAAAGTCGGCGTATTGTTTGATCTGAAAGTGCTGCAGCGTAGCGCCCTGCTATATGACAAACCTGCCCGCGCTGCCTTGGCGGATCTCCTGTCCAGGGAAGTCAGCCGGTTACCGGTAACCGGGCGTCAAGTCGCGGTACTTGACCCTATTGCCGTTGAGGTCGGATTTGCTCTAAACGCTCGTCTTAATGACGGCGATCGGCTTGTCTATCCGCTTCGGCCTGATTCGGTGGAAGTGTTGGGAGCGGTCGCCACGCCTTGCCGGTTGCCTTATCTAGCGACGCAAGAAGCCCTTGATTATGTGCGTTCCTGCCAGGCTTCGCCCGACGCTGAGGCGGATTACCTTTGGATCATCCAGCCCGATGGCCACACCCAACGGATTGGTATCGCACTGTGGAATCGGGAAGAGGGGCATTGGCCCGCCGCAGGCAGCAAGATCCTGGTGCCAATCAAGAGCGATGATCTTGACCCGCCCACACCCGAACTCAACCAGCAGTTGGCCGAATTCCTCGCCACTCAACCTGTGGCCGAGGTGGCCCCTTGAAGTTACGTTTTGCAGCAGTCCTGTTGTTGCCTTGTGGTTTAGCTCATGGAGAGCCGCGATATACCCAGAATGATTTCGGTGGTGTGGGCTTGTTACAAACACCCACTGCACGTATGGCGCCGGCCGGTGAACTTAGCATCAACGCCAGCCGAACCGAACCCTATAGTCGTTACAGTCTTTCACTACAGCCTTTTGACTGGCTTGAGGGTTCTTTTCGCTATACAGCTATTACCAATCGATCCTACGGACCCGAATCCCTCAGCGGTAGTCAAAGCTATAAAGACAAGGCAGTCGACGGCAAAATTCGTTTGTGGCAGGAAAGCCATTGGCTTCCTCAAGTGGCGTTGGGTTTTCAGGACATCGGTGGTACGGGGTTATTTTCCAGCGAGTATTTTGTAGCCAACAAACGCTTTGGAAATTTTGACTTCAGCGCCGGTGTCGCTTGGGGTTATATGGGGAGTCGAGGCGATTTTGATAACCCACTTGGGTGGGTCGATGACCGCTTTGATACGCGACCTGACACCGAAGGGACAGGTGACTTCAATGCGAATTATTTTAGAGGATCGCCATCCTTGTTCGGTGGTGTCGCCTATCAGACACCTTGGGCACCACTCAGTTTGAAGGCTGAATACGAAGGCAACGATTATAAAAACGAACCACTCGATAATGTCATCAAGCAAGACTCGCCCATCAACATTGGCGCAGTTTTCAAACTGACCGACTCGGTTGACCTCAGCGCTGCCTGGGAACGTGGCAATACCGCCATGTTTGGCATCACGCTTCACACTAACTTTTCTAACCGCAAGACGCCGACAAAAACCTATGATCCGCCGGCAGAACCTCTTCCAGCTCGGGCGCCTGTCACCCCTGCGGATCAGGTCAATTGGGCCAATGTGTCCCACCGACTGCAGAACAATGCCGGTTATAAAGTGGAGCGCATCACACAGCGTGGCTCTGAGTTGTTGGTGTACGGTGAGCAGTCGCGTTACTTCTATTCGGCGAAAGCCGTGGGACGGGCCAGCCGGATTCTGGACAATAGCGTCAATGACGATATCGATTGGTTCACTTTGGTGAATAAGCGATATGACATGCCGCTGGAAGAAACCAGTGTCCCTCGCGAAACCTTTCGCGAGGTGGTCAAAAACGAAGAACCTCTACAAGACTTGCATCGCGCTACCGAGGTCAACGCCGCGGTACCGCACACTGAGACCACGCTCTATACCGCGACGCGAGATCCTTTCTCTTATGGTCTGGGTCTGGGTTACAAGCAGAACATCGGTGGCCCCGATGGTTTGCTCTATCAGGTCACGGCCGATGCGGACGCTGAATATCGCTTCACTCGTAATACCTGGTGGAGCGGTTTGCTGAGCGTCAACTTGTTGAATAACTATGACAAGTTCACGTACGACGCACCCAGTGGCTTGCCTCGGGTACGCACGGATCTACGCAAGTATTTGACGACCTCCGACGTCACGATGCCGACGTTTCAGTTGAACCACGCCAAGCAGTTGGATAAAGACTTGTACGGCATGGTTTACGGGGGCTATCTGGAGTCCATGTTTGCCGGTGTCGGTGGTGAGGTGCTCTTTCGCCCTGCAGGCCAACGCTGGTCTGTCGGTGCCGATCTGAACTATGTTCGCCAGCGCGACTTTGATCAGGGATTTGGTCTGCGTGACTATTCGACCGTCACTGGCCACATCACTGGCTATACCGATTTACCTTTCGATGCCCAGGCGGCCGTTAGTGTTGGACGTTACCTGGCGCGCGATTGGGGCACCACGGTCGACCTGTCACGTGAATTCCGCAACGGTGTGCGTTTTGGTGGCTGGGTCACGCTGACAACGGCCACTAAAGAAGAGTATGGCGAAGGTAGTTTCGACAAAGGCATCTACATCTCCATCCCGTTCGACGAGTTGATGAGCGTGTCGACGATGCGTCGCGCCAATATCGTCTGGGCACCATTGACCCGGGACGGTGGTGCAAAACTTAATCGCAGTTATTTGTTGCACAGCATGACGGATAGCCGCGACAGTGATCTGTTCTATCGTAACTTTGAGAAGATCACGGAGTGAGGTTGACGACCTACAGGGCGAGTAAGCCCTGTAGGTTGCTTGGCAGTCAGTCAGAAAGGCAGTGTGAGGAGAGGGGAGTGCGGCACCGCTTGGAAGTCGCTTATGTGCGGCGACCTCGTGTTCCTAAAGTCTGGTGACGCTCGACAGTGGCAGCTTGACGCGCTGTTCGCGTTGCAGAAAGTTCATCAGCAGTACAACCCGTTCATCACCATCCATCGCCAGAAATAGCGCTTCCAACTCTGCAAAAGTCCCTTGATTGATACGCACCAGGTCACCCTGTGTCAGCAGCGGTTGTGCAGACGGCTCGCTCTCGCGTAGTTGAAGATGCCCAATCACTTCATCGGCAATCGCCACCGGCTGACCGCCGAAACTGACTGTCCTCAATACGCCTCGCGTTGAACGCAAGGGGCCCCAATTGTCGTGTCCGCTGAGCTGGATAAACAGATAGCCTGGAAACAGCGACTCGCAGTGCGTTTGTCGCTTGCCCCGCAGGAGGCGTTCACGTCGATAAGTCGGGCGATAGCACTGGTAACCCTGACGCTGCAGATTTTCCTCGGCGCGCTCATCCTGCTTGGCTTTGCAATGAATCAGGTACCAGGCGGGGTTGGCATATTGTTTACTCGCGATCATCCGAGTATTCCTTACTTGTCGAGTTTTTGGTCTTGAGTTGGCACCAGACCAAACGCAAAGGGGACTTTCGTCCCCTGATTAACCTGCTGGTGCGCAATCAACTAGAGTCTTTGCCGTCAATAAATGTCTTTCGACAGCAAGGTGAAGGGTGTCTTCACCAGGATTTTCAGATCCAGCCACAACGACCAGTTATTGATGTACTTAAGGTCGATCTCGACGCGTTTCTGCATCTTGTCGATGGTGTCGGTCTCACCGCGGCAGCCGTTGATTTGAGCCAGGCCGGTAATTCCCGGTTTGATTCGGTGGCGAGCCATATAGGCGAGGATCTTGCCGGAGTAATAGTCGTTATGCGCAACGGCATGAGGGCGCGGCCCGACCAGCGCCATATGACCTTGCAGGACATTGAACAACTGCGGCAGTTCGTCGATTGAAGTGCGGCGGATAAAGCGTCCGATCGGGGTAATCCGCGAGTCGTTACGACTGGCCTGCTTAACCTCGTGATCGTCATGCACGCGCATCGAACGAAACTTCCAGACTTTGATGACTTTGCCGTTCCAGCCATGACGATCCTGCTTGAAGAACACCGGGCCGTGAGAGGTGAGTTTGACAGCCAGTCCAATGATCAGCAGTAACGGGCTTAGAAGAATAATGGCCATCAGTGCAACGCTTTTATCGAGCAGGCTTTTACTCAGTGCGGCGGTGGGCTGGCTGGTCAACGGGCTTTCATTCAAATAGATCGCCGGAAGACCGTCGACATCACTGACCGAGTGATTGAGTAGCGTCAGGCTGTTCAGGTCCGGAACCCAGACAACATCAACGTTGGCATCCAGCAAGTCGACATACATGGCTTCGATTTTTGCCGCTTCACTCAAGGGCAGCGTGATGTACAGACGTCGGATGTCATGCGCCTTGATCAGTTCAAGCAGTTCCTCCTGCGGACCTACGACCGGTGGCGCACCCTTCTCCAGCAAGGGCGTCGTGTCGGAACTTACCAGGCCGACCAAGGGGAAGTGCTCGAGGGTCCGAAGCTTCCTGGCCAATCCCATCGCCAGTTCGCCAGTGCCTACGATTAGCGTTTTGCGCTCACTTTGAAGTGACCGTTGGTAGTACTTCGAAAAGCCATGCAGCGGGACGTACAGCAGCGCCTGGCCAATGTAGCCACAAGCAGCCCATACCAGGATGATTTGACGAGAAAACAGTTCATTGGCCTTACAGATAAAGGCGACTATTGCTAGCGCTGCCAATGTCATTAACCAGCCCATCAACAATCTTCCCAGCCCTACCAGGAAATTATCCTTCTTTGCATAGACGCCACACCATGAGTAGGCGGGAACCGATGCCAGTACCGTTAGAATTGCACACACTCGATAATAGAACTCTACCGTGCCTGTCTGGTAATAAACCAGCAGATATAACAGGGCGACGACAAAGCCCATTCCAAGTGCCCATTGTCCCCAGAAAGTCAGTCCTTTGAGGGGGGTATTTCGATTGATACGAAGATTGTTAACCATGCGATATCCCCAAAATACGTCCATTCGCGTGTTGGCAGACAACAGCCAAATTTGATCAAGCAAGTATTATTATTTTTATAAGATGGCGATGCGTGGATGAGCGAAACGCCAACGAGCGGCGCTCTCATCAGTGAATAGATTAATTTATTGGGGCGCGTGTTATCTGACGACTTTTAACGATCGATTAGTGTATCTGGCTGTTATGCAAGGGGTATGGGCGGCGTTATAAATGGTCGATAATTCTGTGGGTTTGTGAAGATCTGAAGGAGGGGAGGTAGCGATGAGGGAGAGGCAGAAGGATAAGAGGGTTGAGTGCATTTTTATTTTTGTTGTGCACTACTGGAGCGATTAACCCATTAAGTCAGGTAAGGCTTTTTGCTCGGACGATTTTTTGTATCAGGCAATAACCACGATTTCTGACCGCTCGGAAAAGACGCTCACCGTTGCTGGCACTCTTGAACTTTTCCTGCAAACGACTCAGGCACATTTCCAGACCCCGATAGTGCTCGGGTTCTCTGCCGATACTCCGGATAAGATCGTCTTTACTCACCACGCGATCATCATGGTGTAGCATTTTTTCAACCAGTGTGGCTTCCAGTCCCGTCAAGACAACCTCAATATCATCCTTGACCAAAGCGCCACTACCATTACTCAGCCGCCAGGCTTCGGTATAGGGGTAATGCGGTTTGGCGACCTTGTGAACGGAATCCCGGGTGTCATCTCTGGACTCATCTGCAAGTGTGCTGGAGTTAGCGGCTTGCCACTCTGATTCAAACGTCGAAAGTATGCGCTGTGTATCATGCTTGATAACAGGGGGGAGCATTCTGTCTACGTGCGGTGAAAAAAACTCCAACAGCTTAGGTGCGGAAGCGTGGGGGGCAACACCCTCGACAAACATTTTTGCTTGTGAGGTGCCAAACGAGTTGTAACGCTTGCTGGACAGTAACTCCTCGAGCTCGAGTTGTAATGCCGGACTGTGAGTAACAACAACAAAATATTTTCTGGGGAGGGTTGTGCTGCTTTCCATGTCTCTCTCCTTCAGTGCACGCCTGGTTAAAGTTTAAAGGTTGTCGGCAGGGGAGTAATGGCTCCCTTGGAAATAATCAAAAGGTAACGCGCGTGCCAGTATATGGCTAGCAGCATGCTCGACTCTGTCCGCTATAAAGGAGACTTTTGTGTTGTGAGTGAGCATGGTCATGCGTTCGTGAAGACGATTGAATAATTCTGGGTTGCCACTGAGCTTGAGGCTCAAGTCTAGAGAAGAAATGGAAATCTTTATATAGTCGAATAAATTCAGGGTTGTAAAGATTTCGATACTTTCATCGTCGATATTGTAATCGTCGAATGCGATTTCTATACCGTGATCTTTCAATAGATACACGTTGTGAAGGATTTTCTTTTTGTCAGCGAAACTGACTGCCGACAGCGGAAGTTCATTAAGCGCGACAACCAGTGTCTGGCCAAACTCACGCAGCGCAGCGCCGGCCTGTATCAGCTCTTCTGTGAGTGCAGAGTTGGCGAGATCAGACTGTCCTACACAAACAAATCGACGGCTTAAGTATTTGTTTGCATTAGGGGTGTTGCGTTCTTTTAGCGAGAAGGCAATCAGCCTGGTTTGCATCAGTACTTCACTGTAGATCTCACTCATCTGATACTCCGCCGGCGCGCAGGACGCGGAAGCAGAGTCGTCAAAATGTATTCTGATCTCGCTGCCAAACGGGCAGTCATCCCGAGTGAGAATCAATTGTCGAGACAGGTAATGCTCTGCGTGATCGTAGATTGGCACGCTCCCTGTTGCGTTCATAATACAGAAACTCCCTTCTACATTAAGAATCAGGTGGTCGAGATCAGACCCCTGATTAAACGATATCCATGCCCACGAATACTTTGAATGGCGTTGGTGCCATACATGCCTTTTATTTTGCCGCGAAGGCGACTAATCGATTTTTCCAAGGCTCTTGGGTCATAAAAATTAATGTTCAGCCCCATGATCCTGGCGATTTCATCATGGCTCAATATTTGGTTTTTCGTTTGCGAAAAAGCTTCAAGGATGTTCATTTCTGCAAACGATACATCCAGCTTTTTATAGTCGCCAATAAGGCACATGCGAGTAGGGTCCAAGAGCAAGTTGTGCTTCTTTTGCCATTCTGGACTATTAAAAAACTCGGACAGTGCGTCAGTATTGTCGTCAGCAAAAGTGTCGCAGTTAACACAGTAGTCGGCCCCGGCAAGATAGTATTTCATCTTGTTGTAGGTGCCTCTACCCGTGATGGCTACAAAAATTATTGACGCCAGATTATCGGCGCGAATGTTTTCTACCAGGGCAAGGCTTTCAGCAAACGCTTGTGGACTGTCAATAACGATAAAGATTGCACGGTATGAATTATGGCTCTTGCTTTTTTTGAATGAGTTGCTATAGCACATTGCATCAACGGCAATATCCTTGCCTACGTGGCTTGCGACTAATTCCCTGAAGCCCTCAGCTAGCGTATGGGTCCGACCGATGGTGAGAATACCTGTCTCCTCCTTGGCGTCGCTGTGGCCTGTAGTCGTTAATTTCCCTGTAAGCATCATGCTTTGACTCGGATGGGTGCTGGCATTTGAATGTTAAAGCACCAATTCTCATTTGTGACTGACAATTGGTAACATTTCACTGATTTTTCAAGCTGTCGTTACGTTTTTTTTAACATTGCTAGTGTTTCTGACGTGATCGTTTGCGCTCCTGTGGTTCGGGGTGCCGAATGATCTACGGCACTCTCCTGGGCTGACATGGCATAGCATTGTGCCATCTATTGCCCCGATGTCCCGCTTTTTCGGATCAATATGACCGTGCATGTCGCTAAAGTTTCCGCTGCTTGATTTTTTTGATTGGGGTGCATGAGGTTGTAGGACAATGCGGTATTAAGCGCGAGTTCTTGCTCTTGTTTGCCTCGGAACTTTCCAATGTTAACTGTTATATAACGTTCGTCTGGGTAGTTTCGGTCATGGACATTTCATAACAGGGAGTTTTATTAAGCGGCCTAATGCGCTTTACTTTCGTGTTGGCGTTTAGCTAGAGCGAAGCTGGCGTATTTGTATTTATCGATGAGGGGGATTAATGGATCTTTGGACGACCATAACAGTGTTGATTTTGGGGATGGTCGAGGGTCTGACTGAGTTTTTGCCGATATCAAGTACAGGGCACCAGATTATTGTCGCGGACTTGCTCAGTTTCGGCGGTGAGCGAGCCATGGCCTTTAACATCATCATTCAATTGGGCGCAATCCTGGCGGTGGTCTGGGAGTTCCGTCGCAAAATCCACGAGATCGTTACCGGCTTACCGACCCAGCGCAATGCACAACGTTTCACCTTGAATCTATTAATCGGTTTTCTTCCGGCAGTGGTCCTGGGGGTGTTGTTCGCCGATAAGATCCATGAGTATCTGTTTAATCCGATCACTGTAGCGGTGGCATTAGTGGTGGGTGGCATCATCATGTTGTGGGCAGAGCAGCGGGAGCATGTGGTGTACGTCGACCATGTTGACGACATGCGCTGGACCGACGCCCTTAAGGTCGGTTTCGCACAATGCCTGGCGATGATTCCGGGTACTTCGCGCTCTGGATCGACGATTATCGGCGGGTTGCTGTTTGGACTGTCGCGTAAGGCTGCCACGGAGTTTTCGTTCTTTCTGGCAATGCCGACCATGGTCGGTGCCGCCGTGTATTCAGGCTATAAGTATCGGGATCTGTTCCAGGCCGGCGACCTGCCAGTGTTCGCACTGGGTTTCGTAACGGCGTTCTTTTTCGCCATGATTGCCGTGCGCGGTTTGCTCAAGTTTATCGCCAGCCACAGTTACGCCGTGTTCGCCTGGTACCGGATCGGCTTCGGCTTGTTGATTCTGGCAACGTGGGTGTTTGGTTGGGTTAACTGGACCGAGGCTGCAGCGCTCTGACACGTGCACCAGGCTGCGGGACAAGCAGCCTGGTCGCAGAGGAGCGGTTAAACATTAACGCCCTTCAAGCAACTCGGCCGCTTGATCGAGCAATGCCAAAGGCTCTTTAGCCTTGTGAATGTCCACCGACAGCAACTGCCGAAACTTGCGTGCCCCCGGAAACCCGGTGCCCAATCCAAGCACATGACGGGTGATGTGGTGCATCGAGCCGCCCGCAGCGATATGCGCCGCTATATAAGGACGCAACTGCGCCAACGCCTCGGCTCGGCTGATCACCGGCGCCGAGCTGCCGAATAGTTGCTGATCCACCTCGGCCATTACATAAGGGTTGTGATACGCCTCACGGCCGAGCATCACGCCATCAAACGTTTGCAGATGCTCGTGACAAGCCTCAAGCGTCTTGATCCCGCCGTTGAGAATAATCTCCAGCTCCGGAAAGTCCGTCTTCAGCTGTGCGGCAACGTCATAACGCAGAGGTGGAATGTCCCGGTTCTCCTTCGGCGACAACCCCTCCAGAATCGCGATCCGCGCATGCACCGTAAAACTGGTGCACCCGGCATCCCGTACCGTGCCGACGAAATCGCACAACGCCTCGTAACTGTCCCGCCCATTGATCCCGATCCGATGTTTCACCGTCACCGGAATCGACACCGCATCGCGCATCGCCTTCACACAATCGGCCACCAGTTGCGGATGCCCCATCAGGCACGCGCCGATCATATTGTTCTGCACCCGATCACTCGGGCAGCCGACATTCAGATTCACCTCATCGTAGCCGTGCTCCTGAGCCATGCGCGCACAGGCGGCCAGGTCCAGCGGCACACTGCCGCCGAGTTGAAGGGCGAGCGGGTGTTCGGCTTCGTTGTGACGCAGGAAACGCTCATGGTCGCCGTTGAGAAGCGCGCCAGTGGTGACCATTTCGGTGTAGAGCAGGGCGTTTTTCGACAGCAGGCGTAGGAAAAAACGGCAATGTCTGTCAGTCCAATCCATCATCGGGGCCACACTAAAGCGGCGAGACAGTTCAGGACGGGAGTAGTTAGTGTTTACGGGTGGTTCAGCTTTCTCGAAGTTCATTGATACTGATCTTTTATACAGCGGTTTTTCCCATTTTTCCTTGTTTTCCGAAGGCGTTTGCTTATCTAGCAAGCAAATTCGGCAATGAAGCAGCTGGAAATGGGTACGATCACATCACGCAAGCGTATGGCCAACTCGAAAGCCGATACGGCGTAGATACGGTTCACTTTGGACGGCAAGACAGTTTATCAGGAAAGCCAGACCTTCAACCGCAAGCAGTTCGCCCAAGCCTGGGGCAAACGCTGCGATTCGGATCTGGTAGCTGGAAGCCGGGCGATATTGATTGCGCGAGCCGCAAGGGTGTGAGGATCTGAGAGATAGTTGGGAAATTTCTGGACGAGTACGAAAAGTTCCGTCCACCGGACGAGGCCAGGAGCACGCCCAAGGAGACCTGCCCGGGTGAGGTGGCCGAGTCGGAGTTGACCAGCAGAAGCTGTAGGAATTTACGAAGTTCCAATGTGCCAGTAGCTAGCGACATACCGGTCAAAGGCGCTGCCTGCTGGCAGCGCTGATAGCTAGCAAATCTATCAATTGCCGCTGATCCTGGCGATGCAAGTTGTGGATTTTTAAAAAGGGGCAGGTGCTATTCCTTGTCAGGCACACTCAAAACTTCGGGAGGTCTTGAGTGTGGATGATTACGAGGTTTTATCGGTATTTCCCAAGAAAAACAAATGACTTCGGGGCTTGGTACAAAATTTCGTCCAAAGGCGAAACGTTCGACTTGGTAACGTATCGGTGTGATTACTTTCTGGGTGGGGAAACCCACTTATCCAAGCTTACGAATATCTAGAAAAGCTTCTCGAGGCCTTGGTTGTACTGATTGTTAATTCTGTAGACCGCTAAGAGGCCGTCTTCTATACGGTCTATCGTATGACTTAAAACTTAGTGGTTGACGACCGGCCGTGCCGGATGAACGCGGACGAATTCTAACGGATGTGCATAATTTTCTCACTGTGTTTATAAAATCGTAACTCGAGCGATGAGCACTGAATAGTAATCCTTGTGGATCAGTGATTTTTAGTCAGTGATCTTTTAGTTGTCGGTCGGCTTATACTTCGCCCGGGATGATGAAATTGTGCCATCATGCCTTTCGGGTACAACTTTGGTAGGGATGGACAGAGCCCGCGGGTAAAGCAATCATAAGTTTTGCTCTCTCGGATAGGGTATTGGCAGGCTAACAGCCGTTATCCAATCTGAATTTCTCAACGCGCTGATGAGGACTGCATAACGCTTACTTCACCAGTTCCGGAATACTCATCTATCTCCTGACAATCCGAATAATCAAAGGTTTTCTGGATCGGCTTGTAATTATCATGTATTGGGGTTTAAATGGGAAATCTTGATGTCTCAATTATCAGCCAAAATCGCTCTTCGTTTGGCTATCCGGTCGAAATACCTGAGGGATTGAATTGGAATAAAACAAGTTTTCCGCTATCTATCTCTTTAACGCAATCGTTCGGGATGACACCACAATACGGATCCGTGGGATACACTCCAGAACAGCTCTTCGCATTGAAATCGACTGCACTTTCCGCGCCTTTCGCAACATTTTATGTCAATAATAGCACTGGAAATGACACTAACGCCGGGACAGAGGGGGCGCCAGTACGGTCTATCGGCAAGGCCCAAGCACTAGCGAATGCCACTGGGCAACCGTGCAAGGTAATTGTTGCAACGGGAACTTACGCGCGTACTAACAACCCACGATTTAATTCGGGGGTTGCAGTGATACCCTCTGTCGATACCGCATTCGTCGCCTCAGGCGGACGAGTGACAACCGGTACGTTCGATAACTATGCTGCGCCGTCCCGTGACGTGATATACACCAACTGCTTTAAATTGACCTCGCATGGCGCGTGCGATCGGGTAGTCAATCGACTGGCTTTCGATGAGTGGGGCGATTATGTGGCTTTGCGCAACGTTGCGACTCCAGATCTGTGTAATTCGACGCCAGATAGCTGGGCACTTGTGGGGACCGACGTTTTTGTTAACCGATCTGATCGGATTAACGTGACCAACGCCAACACTCGCGCCTATCGCAGCGCAAGTGCCACTTACGTCGTAACCACCCACGTAAACATTTTCTTCGGTGGTATTGATGGCGAGTCTGGATGGGATTTGGAGGGGGCTAACACCAATGCCGTTGTAGATTTCTTGGTTTCCAGCCCCTCTACGATTCCGGGATGCAGTGTTTTTAGTAATGTCCGATTGGTACAAGGCGGAGGTGTGGTCAACACCAGCGCTCGATCCATTTCGTGCAATGGATTTAATGGGTTGATTGCTTTGTTCAATTGTCACGGTAGCGCAGCTCAGACAGACTGCTACAACGTACATAATAACTACGGTGCAGAAAAAGTTATGTTTTTAACCGTCAACTGCTCAAGCTATAACACCGGTCGTTCAGGTGGGCAATCATGTAATGCTTATACGTTGCATGAAGACTGTATCGGTATTGACGTGTGCGGTAAGTACCAGGAATCCCATGGGGGGACAATTCGAAATATTGGTACTTCACGATGCCTTTTGGCCGGCACGTTTGTCAAGAACGATAGAGGTGACGCAGTTTTGGGTGGTGGTGGAACTTATCAGCCCGCCGCGGTGGTAGTAAACGACACAGCCCAGATATGGGGTGATGTGGTTAACATCGACATGCCTGCCGGCACGCGAGCATGGACGACTAGCCTCGCTGCTGGTGCAACTATCCGACGTCGTAATTGCTTTCCAGTAGGTCAGCCTGACGCTGGGGGCGGATCGTTTGAATCATATTGATTCTTGAGTCAGATTAATACCCGCGCAGGTTCCAGATAGGAACACATGTGAGGGAGGGCCCGCCTAGTCGCGGGCTTTTTTTGTATGGAGAAAACAATGCCCGTCACCCGGAACCGTGTCGGGAGAGCTTGGCGGGTGTGGCGGTGATTGGGGGCATTGGCGTTTCAAAAGAGGGTGTGAGGCTGGGAAGTTGGGGGTTTATCAGGATTGAGCCGGTGGGGTTGGGCGAGTCCTGCAGCGCGGCGGTTGGGATTCCATGGGCAGGATTGCGTGGCGATTGATTTTGATGGCTCTTGAAGAAACCGCCATACCTGAACCAATGCTGTCGATCAGCAAGGTTTCATATTGTTTGGCGACCCCACGGCATACGATCACAGAACTTAAGGTCGTCTCACCACGCTCCCGCCCCCAGGAATCTGAAAAATGATCTCGAACCTCATCAAAGTCGCGCTGATCACCGGTGCTGTACTGTTGAGCGCCTGTTCGGGCGTGAGCACCAGCACTTGCTATTCAGAAGACTGCCAATCGTTTGATGGCCGCACTTCTAACAACGCTAATAAGCTGAACGTTGGCGGGAGTGCGATCGGGAACAGTTTTAGTGAGTACAGCTCGGGATTGCTGCACGACTAAGGTGTGAGGCAACGGCGGAGGTATGTCCGCCGTTGTGCAGTGAGTACTGCTTTGCAGCCGAACGCAGGTTTCGCCAGCGGCTACATGGGGGTGTTATTTGGACGCAGGCGTTGCTACCCACTGACCCAGAACTTTTTGGTAATTGCCCGTCACTTTGGCCAAGTGCAACCACTGATCCACGTACAACTTCCAGGTGATGTCGTCTCGGGGCAGCAGGTATGCCTTTTCGCCGTACTGCATGTACTGAGTCGGATTGACCGCGCACAAACCCGGTTTGAGTTTCTGTTGGTAGAGCGCTTCCGACGCATCGGTAATCATCACGTCAGCCTTCTTGTCCAGCAGCTCCTGAAAGATGGTCACGTTGTCATGCAGCTGCAATTGCGCCTTGGGTAGAAAGGCGTGAACAAACGCTTCGTTAGTTCCACCGGCCGGTTCAACCAGCCGAACCGAAGGCTGGTTGATCTGTTCGACGGTCTGGTACAGCGCTTGATCTTCACAGCGCACCAGCGGGATCTTGCCGTCGACATCCAGCGTGGTGCTGAAGAAGGCTTTTTTCTGACGCTCCAGCGTGACCGAGATCCCGCCCATACCGATGTCGCATTTGCCCGCCAGCATATCGGGCATCAGGGTTTTCCAGGTCGTCTGCACCCACTCAACCTTGACGCCCAGGCTGTCGGCCAGTGATCGGGCCATGGCGATGTCGATCCCCGAATATTCGCCGTCCTCGGCTTTGGAGGTATAGGGTTTGTAGTCGCCGGTCGTACAAACGCGCAGTTGGCCTTGTTGCATGACGGTGTCGAGATGCGAAGGTCCGTCCTGGGCCTGAACGCCAAACGATAGTGCGAGCAAGCCACCGAGCAGCATCGTGCTGTTTATGTTTTTCATTATTGTGGTCGGGCTTTTGTAATGGATGTGTAGCGGGGGATGTTAGACGCAGGTGCGGGCACTGGGAAGTAAGAGGAGGGCGACCACGGATGGGTCGCCTTTTTCAGTATCAGCTTTTGTTCGATCCAGCGTCAGCCACGGTGGCCCCGCCACAATTAACAAACGAAGAAGATTTCAACCAGCGTTGATCCGGATAGTACGAAAACAGCAACTGCCCATCTTTCATCGAATCGATCAACTTATGGGCGATCGCAGGGCGTACAGCCGGGCAACCCAGGCTTCTGCCGATCCGGCCGTTCGCCCGCGCCAGCACTGGGCTGACATACGGCGCGCCGTGAATAACGATGGCGCGCTCGAAGGCGTTGTCATTGAAACCCGGCTCCAATCCTTCCATGCGCAAGGAGTAGCCGTTCTGCCCGACATAGCTCGACTGGGTACGGTACAAACCGAGGCTGGTGGCAAAACTTTCGTTCTGATTGGAGAACTTGACCGCCATGTTCTCGCCACTGTTGCGACCGTGGGCGACCAGTTCGTGGAACAACAATTTGCGCTTTTTAAGGTCGAATACCCAGAGGCGTTGTTCGGTCGAAGGCAGCGAATAATCGATCACTGCTAGTCTTTGAGCAGGGGTTGCGCCTTGAGTCCTTGTGCATTGGAAGGCGCGGACGGCCAGGGCGATGACCTTGGCGTTGGCATCGGGAGCCGCTTTGACCAGCGCGGCTTCGAGCGAATCAGCGTAGGCTGCCGGTACTGAAACACAGGTCAGTAGCAGGGCCGTGATCAAAAAGCGAAAGCGGACTGGCGCCATACGTAAGTCTCACATTAATGTTTCGAGTCTAGCAGTGGGGCAGGATGCTAGCCGTTGAATGCGGGGATTAAGGATTATTCATGGGGCAATTCACAAGGTTATTCGTCATAAGCCGCGCGTTTTTTATGGGCTTTCTGATCAGCGGTGCGGCGATAGCGGAAACTTCGCCGATTGAGCCGGTATCTCCGGTTATTCGCCTGGCGGGTGCTACAGCCGACGATATCGTCGGCCAAGAGATTCAGGCAACGCTTGCGCCATTGAGTACGGCGTTTCCACCGCTGCTCACTTCCCCGCGCCACCAACGGGTCGATCCGAACCGTGTGGTCATGGATTTCTATATGCATCGCGGTTATCGCGCGGCGTGGGAGAACGACAGCGATGTCATTCAGTTATTGAAAAGCCTGAGTGACACCCAAGCCGATGGCCTGGACCCTGCGGATTTTCATATAGATCAGTTGGCGGCGACCAGGGCTTCGATGCAGGCCACGACACCCACCGCGGCGCAACGGGCAAACTTCGATATAGCGGCAACCCGGACTTTCATCACGGCGCTGCTTCAATTACGGCGTGGCAAGGTCGACCCTTCGCGGCTGGACATCCATTGGAACTTCGACCCCGTCGGCATGGATCCGCGTGCAGACATGAACACCTTCTTCGCCGCCCTCGATGCCCACGACGTCGCGCGGGCCTTCGCTCAAGCGCCGCCACAAGAGGCGGTCTATGGCAGCCTGCGACAAGGCCTGGCGCAACTGCGCAGGGTTCGGGACATGGGCGGCTGGCCGAAAATTGCCGAAGGCGAGTCGCTCAAGCCAGGCATGGACAGCGCCGCGGTGGCGCAGTTGCGGGCCCGCTTGACGGTGGGCGGTTACCTGGCCCCGCAGGCGAAGCGACGCACGGACTACGATGCCACCGTCACCGCCGCGGTGAAGAAATATCAAGCCGAGCAATACCTGGGCGCCGATGGCGTGGCGGGGGCGACGACGCTGGCTGCCTTGAATGTGCCGGTCGAGGCGCGCATCGATCAGGTCCGGGTGAACATGGAGCGCGCCCGTTGGTTGTTGTACAAACTTCAGGGCACGTTCGTCATTGTCGACATCGCCGGCTACAAAGTGGCGCTGTATCGCGACGGTAAAGCGATCTGGCGGTCTCGGGTGCAGGTCGGTAAACCGTTTCGCAGTACCCCGGTGTTTCAATCCGAGATTACTTACGTGACGTTCAACCCGACCTGGACCGTCCCCCCGACGATTCTCGTCAAGGATATGTTGCCGAAGATCCAAAGCAATCCTGGCTACCTGGCTGCCAACCGTATTCGAGTGATCGACCGAGAAGGCAACGTGCTCGACCCGTCGACCGTTGATTGGAGCAACGCGCGCGGCCTCACCTTGCGACAGGATGCCGGGCCAGACAACTCGCTGGGCCAAGTGGTGATTCGGTTTCCCAATGAGTACGCGATTTATCTGCATGACACACCGCATCGCGAGTTGTTCGCCAAGTCAGTCCGCGCCACGAGTTCCGGCTGCATCCGGGTGGAGAATCCGCTGCAGTTGGTCGAGTTGTTGTTCAACGACCCGGTGCGCTGGAACAGTGCAGGAATTCAGGCGCAGTTGGCCAACGGCAAGACTGAAAACATCCGGCTCCCGGTCAAAGTGCCGGTGCTGTTGGCTTACTGGACGGTGGACTTGAGCAACGATGGTCGAGTGGTGTTCAAGCCCGATGTGTATGGGTACGACTCGGCTGTACTGCGAGGTTTGAACCTGCCTTCGGAGTTGCCTGTTCTGGATGTGCGGCGGTCAGAATTCCCCGCTGTGGCCGCCGGAAAAAACCAGTAGAAGCCAAGGGCAAGTAACGGTACGAAACGTGCAGCGTATCCTGGGCTCGAGGGTGCAAACGCTCTGTATCAACCTTTGCGCTTCGTCGCAGATTTCGCGGCTGAGGAAGTTAAGCGGTTGGCTCACCCGTTGAAAACTATCACAATGTGAAAAGTTTGTTGGATCTGCACAATGGGATAGGGAATTCAAAAGATGGATGTTGCGCAAATACACTCGCCGCTCTCCAAAGGTCCGCTTCATGCGCGGAGCCTCGATGAGTGCCGCAACATTCGAAAGGGGCCGGTATTTATCATTGCCTCGGGGGCGTCCGCTAAAGATTTTCCGCTGGAGAAATTTGCAGACATTCCGATGATCACCATGAACGGGGCGATCTCGATGTTTATCGGGACAGGTGTCAAACCGTTCTTTTATGCCTGTACTGATCAAGGTTTTTCTCGAGAGCAACCTGAGCTGTTTTCAGACGCCATGCGCATCAGTGAGCGGGTTGCGCTATCGGCTGGCCATATCTGGCATACGCCCGTTGCGCCTCAGGGCGAGTTGTTTTTTCTGAACCGGGCGCCCAGGTTCTCCTGGAGTGAGATGGTGTTCAGGAGCGATAAAGAACTCGTCAGTAGTCGCAAACTTGGAAATGGCCGCAACAGAACCCTCGGTTTCAGCAAGAACCTCAAACGCGGTTTTTTCGATTCCCGCACCGTGGCCTACCTGGCTCTGCAGATCGCCTATCACGTGGGGTTCACTAAAGTGTTCCTGGTCGGGGTCGACTTGAATCAGTCAGTGAGCCGCTTCTACGAAGAACCCGGTCAATATGTTTCACCCTGCCTGCTCGATGAGCATTTCTATACGAGAATCCTGCCGTCGTTCGAGATCTTGTCGAAGTACGTCGTGAATGAAGATTTTCAGGTTTACAACTTGTCCGGTTCCTCAAGGATTCCCGGTGAGCTCATTCCCCGGGCAACGTTTGCCGATGTCGACAACTTGATCTGAAGGCCGCCCTGGCAATCATCTCGATCTGTAGGAGCGAGTTTGCTCGCGATGGTCGTTAACGATAACTCGGACAAGCTGAATTAACGCACCGTTCTCAGGTTCTTCGCGAGCAAGCTCGCTCCTACAAAGGGCGGCGATAAGCAAGCAATCGTCAACCGTTCGGCACTTGCCTCGGGCCCTGCATCAGCGTCGCCTACGCTTTGATTTAACCGGACATTCTTCCGGCGCTAACAAGGAAGGTGTGGCATGACTTCATTAAAGTTCGGCGCGTCGCTCCTGATGATCTGTTTGGCAGGCTGTGTCTCCAACAGCAACACCTATGAACCGCCACCGGTGCCGGCATCCGCGGTGACGCTTGATGATGGGCAAATCAACGGCACGTTGGTGGGCAAGAAGTTCTATGGCACTACCCGAGAAGGCAGTCATCCGTACTCGATCAGTTTTTTACCCAATGGAATCGATGTGTTCGAGATGACGCCCAACGCGCCCGAGAAAGAACGATGGACCCTGGAAAATGGTGTCGTTTGCGTCATACCCAACAGGTACCCCGCCGAATGCAGCCAGGTGAAGGTCGCCAATAACGAGTATTGGTTCGTCGATCCTAAAAACGGGAGAGTTAACGCACATTTAAAACTCACACCTTAAGCGTGATCTTCGAGCAGGAATGGGCGTACGTAGTGCGCCCATTCTTTTTGTTCAAGCTTCGCTCAACTCCTCGCGCAAAAACTCCACTAGCGCCCGTTGCAATCCGGTCAGCGCGCCCTCCCGGCTGATCAGCGCCAATTCCGTCGGCGGCAATTCGGGCAGATCGGTACACACATTGTGCTCGGGCAGCACCGCCGAAGCGGGCAGTACCGACACGCCCAAACCGGACGCCACCGCTGCCTGAATGCCTGTCAGGCTATGGCTGCCGAACGCAACCCGCCATGGCCGCTGTGCCACGTCCAGCAGGCGAATCGCCCGCTGGCGGTAAATGCATCCCTGCGGAAACAGCGCCAATGGCAACACTCCGTTGGCGGAGTCGACACCGGCCCCTTTGACCCACACCAGCGCTTCCGGCCAGGCTGCCCAGCACGGGCCGCTGTCCGGCTCGCGCTTGACCAAGGCAATGTCGATGGCGCCCGTTGCGAGTTTCTGCTTGAGGTCGGTGCTCATGCCGCTGATGGTTTCCAGGCGAGCTTCTGGCCTGGCCCGATTGAACCCGGCGAGGATCACCGCCATGCGCCGGGCGTCGAAATCTTCCGGCACGCCGATGCGCAAAATTTCCAGGTCGAGGTCGCTGGCGAGGGCTTCGACCGCCTCCGAGGACAGCGCGAGCAAGCGCCGCGCATAGTGAATCAACAGTTCGCCATGCTCGGTGACGCTGATGTTTTGCCCGGTTCGATCACGCAACAGCAAAGGATTGCCGACCAGTTCTTCGAGCTTGCGCACCTGTTGGCTGACGGTCGATTGGGTTCGGTGCACGCGCTCGGCCGCGCGGGTGAAGCTGCCTTCATCGACCACGCAGACGAAGGTCTTGAGCAATTCGAGGTCGAGCATGGGGCGCTCCTTGATATTTGTTTTGCAACTGACGAGTCGATATTAATATAATTTCACACTATCACTAACGGCTCGTAATCTGAAGACCACCCTTCAGAGGATACGAACATGACACTCAAAAACACCCCGCGCCCCGAATGGCTGACCTTCGATTGCTACGGCACGCTGATTCAGTGGGATGAAGGTTTGAAGGCGGTGACTGGCGAGATTTTGCGCGACAAGGGCGATCATTCCGTCGATGTCGAGCGCCTGATCGAGGTGTACGACCGCCATGAACATCGCCTGGAGCAGATCCCGCCGCATCGCTCGTTTCGCCAATTGAGCACACTCGGCCTCCATCTCGCCCTGGAGGAATTGGGGCTGGCCAGCGCGCCCGAAGACAGTCAGCGCCTGGCGGCGGCAATCCCGCGGATGCCGCCGTTTCCCGAGGTCATCGAAACACTCGCGCGCCTCAAGGACATGGGATTCAAATTGTGCATCGTGTCCAACACCGATGACGACATCATCGCCGGCAATGTCGCGCAACTGGGCGGGCATATCGATCGGGTTATCACGGCTCAGCAGGCCGGTGCCTACAAACCGAATCCGCGGTTGTTTGACTACGCTCATGAACAGCTCGGTGTCAGTCGCGAGCAGGTGGTGCATATCTGCGCCAGCCCGACGCTGGACCATACCGCCGCCCGGGACATGCACTTTCGCTGTGTCTGGATCGACCGCGGCACCGGTCGGAAATTGCTGCCGGATTATCAACCCGACGCGATATTGAACACGCTGGATCAAGTCGTGCCCTTGTTCACATCCCTTGGCTGGTAACACACGGAGGCATCGCCATGGCACACACCCTTGTTGGTAGTACCCGGCCCACGCGTTACGCCGATCTCAATCTGGACTCGGCCGCCGCCGTCACCGCCCGCACGGAGTTGGCGGCCTGCTTCCAACTGGCGGCGCTGCACGGTTTGGAGGAGGGCATCTGCAACCACTTCTCCGCGATGGTGCCGGGCCGGGATGATCTGTTTTTTGTGAATCCTTACGGGTATGCGTTCTCGGAAGTGACGGCGCAGAACCTGCTGGTGTGCGATTTCCACGGCAATGTCGTGGACGGCGAAGGGCTGCCGGAAGCGACCGCGTTCTATATTCACGTGCGGCTGCACAAACAATTGCCGAGGGTGAAAGTCGCGTTTCACACGCATATGCCTCACGCCACGGCGTTGTGCCTGCTGCAAGGGCCGCCGCTGTTATGGCTGGGGCAAACGGCCTTGAAGTTTTATGGCCGAACGGCGGTGGACGAGGATTACAACGGCCTGGCCCTTGATGCGTCTGAAGGCGACCGGATTGCCAGTGTCATGGGCAATGCCGACATTTTGTTTTTGAAGAACCACGGAGTGATTGTCGCCGGGCCGACCATCGCCGAAGCCTGGGATGATCTGTATTATCTGGAGCGTGCGGCGCAGGTGCAGTTGTTGGCGATGGCGACGCAACGTGAGCTCAAGCCGATTCCCCATGAGATCGCCCAGCGGGCGTACGAGCAGATGCGGCTGGGAGATGCTGAAAGTGCGCGGGCGCATTTGCAGAGTGCGATGCGGCGGTTGCCACAATAGTTTGAGATTTCTGGTGACTGGCAGGGCCTAATCGCGAGCAGGCTCGCTCCCACAGGTGACCGAGTTCTTTCTGAGAAATGCGGTCGAATGTGGGAGCGAGCCTGCTCGCGAAGCGGTATCCCTCGATCTTACCTATTTGCCCCTGATCACCCCGTAGACTAAGCTCACAAAAAATAAGGGTTTAGGGCCTTTGCCCTTGCCTTACCCTTACAGGACGAGCTTTTGCCAATCCTCCTTCACGATCCGCATAACGCTTCCGGCGTCGCTTTGAAACGGTTACCCCTGCGCAAGGCAGCGGTGTTGTTTATCGCGCTCGTGTGCCTGTGCCTGTGCGGTTTGCTTTACCTGCAACTGGAGCAATCGCGCCGGCATGATCTGGCGGAAGCGCAAGTGGCGTCGTCTAACCTGACACGGGCCATGGCGCAGCAGGCCGAAGACACTTTCACCAACGCCGACCTGGTGCTGACCAGTCTGGCGGACTGGGTCCAGGCTGACGGTTTTGGGGCGGACCAGAAGCCACGCTTGCAGAAAACCTTCGCTCGGCGGGTGCAGGCACTGAATCAATTGCACGGGATCTTTCTGTTCGATCAGAAAGGGCAGTGGGTCGTGACTTCTTTCGACGAACTGCCACGTGGCCCGGGCGTGTCTGATCGGGAGTATTTCAAGTTCCACCAGCAGAACGTTTCCTCTGTCGCGCACATCGGACCGGCGATTCGCAGCCGTAAGAATGGCGAGTGGATCATTCCGATTTCCAAACGGGTGAACGATAAAAACGGCCATTTCCAGGGCGTCTTGCTGGCCGGGATCAAGATGTCGTACTTCGATCAATTCTTCAAAAGCTTCAGCATCGATGACAACGGTTCGATGTTTGTGGCGTTGACCGACGGAACCTTGCTGGCACGCCGGCCCTTTGTGGAAGCGCAGATTGGCACATCAATGGCCAAGGGCGAGATTTTTCAGAAGCACCTGCCTCGCGCGCCCTCTGGCAACGCAATGATCAGCTCTATCGTCGATGGCGTCGTCCGGTTGCATGGCTACCGTCAGCTCGACGCCTATCCATTGGTGGTGTCGGCGGCTTCTTCCAAGGAGGCCATTCTCAAGGATTGGTACGCCACAGCGTTTCAATCCAGCGTCATCGTTGCGCTGGTCGTGCTCGGTGTCGGGTTGTTCGGTTGGGTGTTCATCCATCAGGTGCGCGTCGGCGAGCGGGTCGAGGCGGATCTGCGCCAGGCAAAAGAAGCGCTGAAGCTGATCGCGACCCATGACAGCTTGACCGGCCTGGCCAATCGCCGATTGTTCGAGCAGGCGCTGGACATCGAATTTGGCCGTGGCGCCCGACAGGCGAGTTCGCTGAGCCTGATCATGCTCGATATCGATTACTTCAAGCGCTACAACGACGCTTACGGCCACGTTGCAGGGGATCATTGCCTGGCTGAAGTGGCGCGGGCGGTGAAAGGGTGTTGTCATCGAAAAGCCGATCTGGCGGTGCGTTATGGCGGTGAGGAGTTTGCCGTGTTGTTGCCCGACACCGACCTTCACGGCGCACTGGTGATTGCCGAGCAGATCCGCCGTAGCGTCATGGACAAGAACATCACCCACAGCGGTTCGCCCACCGGTTACGTGACGGTCAGCCTCGGTTGTTATTCGTTTGTGCCGACGGGGCAGGACAGCATCGAAGTGTTCATCGAGCGTGCGGATGCCGCGTTGTACCAGGCCAAGCATTCCGGGCGAAATCGTTCGGCGGTGTTATCGATGGAGGGGGGCGTCGAGGCACTGATGCGTTCGGATCGTTGAGGTGTCTGCGCACTGGACCTGGAAAGCAGCCGACGATTTGACATCATCGGCCGCCTTTACGCGTTCAGCTGCCCGTCCCGCCACCGGCACCGCCTGTGCCACCGCCAGCGGCCCCGGTGCCGCCACCCGCGCCAGAACCGCTGCTACCGGCATTCCCGCCATTACCGCTGCTGGAAGAACCCGATCCACTACTGCCACCGCTGGAGCTGTTCCCACCGGAGGGTTCGGCCGGGGTGTTGTGATCGGGGGCCGTGGTCGAGCCGCTTTTCGCGCCCGATTGAGTGCCGGTTGCATCAGGGCTCTCACTGGATGCCGCAAAAGTGGCCAGCGACGCGGCGGACAGCAACCCTGCCAACAACAGCGAGGTGATTTTGATGTTCATCATGGTGTGTCTCCAAAGATGAGTCGTTACCTGATGTTGGTGTGAAGGACCGGGCGGTTGGTGCCGGTTGGATGACGAGTGGTTGGGGTCGACTGTCCTGGTTTATCCACAAGCTCCGGTTGCCGCCTTCGCGAGCAAATCGAATCGTCGCACCGCCGCTCCCACAGGTGACTGAGTTCCTTCAGTAAAATGCGGTCGATGTGGGAGCGGGCTTGCTCGCGAAGAGGGCCGCCCAGGCACCCCATTCATCCCGGCGAAACAATAAACGTTCGCTTACACGCTGCACATGAGGGCGCCAACGCAACCACCGAAACGCGCAGCTGTCACACCTGAATACCTCGCCATCAGGAGCGCCGGCCCATGAAGAATTTGCGAATCGCGACGTTCAACATCAACGGCATGCGCGCCCGGTTACCCAACCTGCTGGCGTGGCTGGAGCGAGAAAAACCGGACATCGCCTGTTTGCAGGAACTCAAATCAATCGACAGCGCATTCCCGGTCGCTGAGCTTGAAGCGGCGGGCTACGGCGCGATCTGGCAAGGGCAGACCTCGTGGAACGGCGTAGCCATTTTGGCCCGGGATGCGCAACCGCTGGAGAGTCGGCGCGGGCTGCCGGGGGATGACAGCGACACCCATAGCCGTTACCTCGAAGCGGCCGTGCATGGCATCGTGGTCGGCTGCCTGTACCTGCCCAATGGCAATCCACAGCCGGGGCCGAAATTCGATTACAAACTGGCCTGGTTCGAACGGTTGATCACCTATGCACAGACGCTTCAGGGCAGCGAGCATCCAGTCGTGCTGGCCGGGGACTACAACGTGGTGCCCACCGACCTGGACATCTACAACCCGCGCTCCTGGCTCAAGGATGCGTTGCTGCAACCCGAGAGCCGCGAGTGTTATCAACGGCTGCTGAACCAGGGCTGGACCGACTCCTTGCGCCATCTGTATCCGGAAGATCGGCTCTACACTTTCTGGGATTATTTTCGCCAGCACTGGCAGAAAAACTCCGGGCTGCGCATTGATCATCTGTTGCTCAACCCTGTGTTGAGTCCTTATCTGCATGAGGCCGGCGTCGATGCCTGGGTCCGTAACGAGCCGCATGCCAGCGATCACGCGCCGACCTGGATTCGGCTTGGCTCGCGAAAGCGGCGTTGATGTATCCGAAGCGTCCGATTGGCTAAATCAATTATCAGTCAGGCCGCTTTTTCCCTTATACATGGCGCCCATTGGCGGAGCGATCCGCGGCCCCATGCACAAGGACCCAGCAATGAGTGAGCCACGCCTGACAAACCGTGCGTTGTACCTGCAGCGCCTGGGCTTCGATGCGCCCCCGGCGCCGACCCTGGAAAATCTGTGCGCACTTCAGTTGCGCCACACCGGTGCGTTCCCGTTCGAAAACCTCACCACGTTGTCGGGCGAGCCGGTACACATCGACCTGCCGTCCATCGAGCAAAAAGTACTGCACGAGGGGCGCGGCGGTTACTGCTACGAACTGAACAACCTGTTCCTCGCATTGCTCCAGGAACTGGGCTACGACGCTCGCGGCATCAGTGGCCGGGTGGTCATGGGCCAACCCGAAGGTGCATGGACCGCTCGTACGCATCGCTTGAGCCTGGTCATCCTGGACGGCGTGCGCTACATCACCGACGTCGGCTTCGGCGGCATGGTGCCGACCGCGCCGCTGTTGCTCGACACCGCGGCGGAACAGCTCACACCGCATGAACCCTACCGCATCGAACAGCACGAGGATGGCTACACCCTGCGCGCCAAAGTCGCCGACGAATGGAAGGCGATGTACATCTTCGATCTGCAACGCCAGGAAGACATCGATTATGCCGTCGGCAACTGGTACGTCTCGACCTGGCCCGAGTCGTCCTTCACCCGGCAGTTAATGGTCGCGCGCACCGGCGAGGGCTGGCGGCGCACGCTGAACAACGGCAGTTTCGCGATTCATCACATCGGCAGCGAAAGCGAGCGACGGCAGGTGGCGAATGTGGATGAGTTGATTGGATTGCTGCAAAGCGAATTCGGCATTCGGGTGCCGGAGCATGCGCAGTTGAAGTGGGTGCTTGAGCGGCTGATCGAGCCCGCGTAGGAAGCCATGAGGCGCCACGAAAAAGGGGCTCGATGCGCAACGATGCGGCCTCGCTCAAACTGCCTGGATTGTTGCCTAGGGCCGGGCATCGGGTTCCATCACGCGATGGATTTCATTGAGCGCCTCTGACAATTTCTTCTCCAGGCTTTTCAGCTCGGACGTCGACAGTCCTTTTTTGAGATGCCCGGTAGTGGCGGCAGGCTCCCCGGTTTTGCCCTTGCTGCTGAGCAAGACCTGACGCAACGTGTTGTTGATCACCGTCTGGTAGCCAAACCCTTCGCTCTCGGCCCGAGCCCGGGCCGCCTCAATGACGGCATCATCGAGCATGATGGTGATGCGGGTTTTGCCTTTGGTTGGGGCAACCGCTCCACGCTTGGCATTGCTGAAGTCGTATTCGTCTTTCATCGGTCAACCCTCCATGTAGTGGCGACGCTCGTTTCGGGTAGCGATGCGCGCGGAAATGATTCGAACGAAATTCGGATCGCGATAGGTGTACGCAACGACCAATAAACGACCTTTGGCATCCAGCCCCATGATGAGCCATCGCTGCTCGTCATGATGATCGTCCTGCAATGTCAGGGCTCGTTCGTCATAAAACACCGACTCAGTCTCTGCGAGGCTCACACCCTGATGCTTTAATTTGTTGGCTGCGTTTTTTGCCTTGTGATACTGAATTTCGAATGGCTTCATTATGCATACTTTATATGTATAAAAAAGAGGGCGTCCGTACCGGTGGTCGCCAGGAACTCAAAGGCTAGTCGCTGCAGGGCAAAGACTGACGGGGGATGTATTGCGAGAATTTTTCTTGAGGGGAAGGCGCGTGGACAGCGGGGCGCGTGGCCATGTGTCCATAATGTGACCGACAAGTTGTATACAACTCTATAGACATTTGTCCTGAGTCTTGCATACAGTGTGCGCATAACAAAAACCAGGGAACCCCCTAACATGAAAACGCCCCATGTTTCACACCAACGGCCTGAGGATGAAAATCTCGGGGTCGGCGCGAATATGGCTTACGGCCTGCAACATGTTCTGACCATGTACGGCGGCATCGTCGCGGTGCCTTTGATCATTGGTCAGGCTGCCGGGCTGTCGCCGGCGGACATCGGTTTGTTGATTGCTGCTTCATTGTTTGCAGGGGGATTGGCCACGTTGCTGCAAACCCTGGGTTTACCGTTTTTCGGTTGTCAGTTGCCGCTGGTGCAGGGGGTGTCGTTCTCCGGCGTCGCGACCATGGTGGCGATTGTCAGCAGTGGCGGTGAGGGTGGGTTCCAGTCGATTCTGGGGGCGGTGATTGCCGCGTCCCTGATTGGTTTGCTGATCACGCCGGTGTTCTCGCGAATCACCAAGTTCTTCCCGCCGCTGGTCACGGGCATCGTGATCACCACCATCGGCCTGACGCTGATGCCGGTGGCCGCGCGCTGGGCCATGGGCGGCAACAGTCACGCGCCGGACTTCGGCAGCATGGCCAACATTGGTCTGGCAGCGGTGACGCTGGTGCTGGTGTTGCTGCTGAGCAAAATCGGCAGCGCGACCATCTCGCGTTTGTCGATCCTGCTGGCAATGGTCATCGGTACGGTGATCGCGGTGTTCCTCGGCATGGCGGACTTTTCGTCTGTCACCCAAGGCCCGATGTTCGGCTTCCCGACACCGTTCCACTTCGGCATGCCGACCTTCCACTTCGCCGCGATCCTGTCGATGTGCATCGTGGTCATGGTGACCCTGGTGGAAACCTCGGCAGACATCCTGGCGGTCGGTGAAATCATCGGCACCAAGGTGGACTCCAAGCGCCTGGGCAACGGCCTGCGTGCCGACATGCTGTCGAGCATGATCGCGCCGATCTTCGGCTCCTTCACCCAAAGCGCCTTCGCCCAGAACGTCGGGCTGGTGGCGGTGACGGGTATCAAGAGTCGTTTCGTGGTGGCGACTGGCGGTTTGTTTCTGGTGATCCTCGGCCTGCTGCCGTTCATGGGCCGGGTCATCGCTGCTGTGCCAACGTCGGTACTCGGCGGCGCCGGGATCGTGCTGTTCGGCACCGTGGCGGCCAGCGGTATTCGTACGCTGTCCAAGGTCGACTATCGCAACAACGTCAACCTGATCATTGTCGCCACCTCCATTGGTTTCGGCATGATCCCGATCGCCGCGCCGAACTTCTACGACCACTTCCCAAGCTGGTTCGCGACGATCTTCCACTCGGGCATCAGTTCGTCGGCGATCATGGCCATCGTGCTCAACCTGACCTTCAACCACCTCACCGCCGGTAACTCCGATCAGCAGTCGGTGTTCGCAGCGGGTACTGAGCGGGTCCTGCGTTACCAGGACCTGGCCGCGTTGCGCGAAGGCGATTACTTCAGCGACGGCAAACTGCATGACTGCGACGGCAAGGAGATTCCGGTGGTGGAAGTAGCTCATGCATCGGACGAGCACCACCCCAGCCATGCAAAAAGCAGTGAGCATGTCTGACGGCGGTGCCCGTCAAGTAAGCCAATAACAGAACCGCCGTCTTTTCAGACGGCGGTTTTTTCTTGGCCCTGACGCAAGCGAGTGCTGACCAGTGCGGCAAAGATCAGCAATCCGGCGATCACCAGCAAGCCATTGCGCGTGCTGCCGGTGGCCTGTTCGATCAAACCCATCACCGACGGGCCGACGAAACCACCCAATAAACCGCAGGTGGTGACGAACGCCAGGCCACCCGCCAAGGCAGTTCCGCTCAAGCGGCTGGAGGGGAAGACAAAGATGATCGACTGCACGACGAACAGCATCAGCGCCGTCAGCGAAAAGCCGATCAGGCCGATGTATGAATTGGAAAACGAGGCCAGCAGCAAACCGGCAGACATGGTCAGCAGGCCGAAGAATAGAATCCGTCGGCAGCGCTGCGGTGAGGTGGCCAGGCGCGGAAAAGTCGCGGCACCGATCGCGGCGGCAATCCACGGCACGGACGTCAACAGGCCGATTTGCAGCGGTGACAACGCACCGTAAGTGCCGATGATGCCGGGCAGGAAGAAGATCACGGTGTAGATGGTGATCTGATGCACGAAGTAGACGACGATCGCCAGCCAGATTTGTTTATCGCGCAGCATCTGGCTGAGGCGGGTTTGTTGTGGGGCGTCTTCGCTCTCGGCGTTCAAGCGTTCTTCGATGTTCCGGGCGTCGGATGCGGAAAGCCAGGTCGCGGAGGAGGGGCCATCGGGCAGTTTCTTCCACACCACATAGGCCAGCGCCACGGCGGGCAGACCTTCCAGTACGAACAACCACTGCCAGCCATGCCAGCCGAGCCAGCCATCGAGCTGCAACAGTGCGCCGCCGAGCGGGCCGCTGAGAATATTGGCCACGCAGACACCGAGCAGAAAATACCCGGTGGCGCGGGCGCGTTGTTCGCGGTTGAACCAGTAGGTCAGGTACAGCATGACGCCCGGAAACAGGCCCGCTTCGGCGATGCCCAGCAACAGGCGCATGACATAGAACGAGGTTTCACCCTGGACGAACACCATGCCCGCCGAGAGCAGGCCCCAGGTGATCATGATGCGAGTGATCCAGAATCGCGCGCCGACCTTTTGCATGATCAGGTTGCTGGGCACTTCGAACAGCGCGTAGGTCAGGAAAAACAACCCGGCGCCCAGGCCATACGCCGCAGCGGACAGCCCGAGGTCAATGCCCATGCTGGCCTTGGCCAGGGCAATGTTGGTGCGGTCGAGAAAGCTCATGACATAGACCACGACCAGCAGCGGCATCAATTTGCGCAACAGCAGGTTGGTCAGGCGTTGTTCGTTGCAGGCAGCCGGGGCCTGGGCAGCCGCGAGGGTGCTTAGGATTGTCATTTTTATAGTCCTGATGTGGGCAGGTGCGCATGTCGTGGCGCCCGGTACAAAGGGGCGCCACTGTGCCGTTGCGCGAACGGAAGGTGCTGCTTAGCGGTCAGGATTGGGCAAGATCAATCCACACCGGGCCGTTGGGATACTGGTAGCGTTCCAGGGTTTCGGCGGTCATTTCGATGCTGTAGCCGGGGCGTTGCGGCGGCATGTAGCGGCCGTTGCGAATCACCACCGGTTCGAGGAAGTGTTCGTGCAGGTGATCGACGTATTCCAGCACGCGGTTCTGCAGCGAGCCGGACACGGCGATGTAATCGAACAGCGAGATGTTCTGCACGTATTCGCACAAACCGACACCGCCGCCATGCGGGCACACCGGCACGTCAAATTTAGCGGCCATCAGCAACACGATCAGCACTTCGTTGAGACCGCCCAGGCGTGCGGCGTCCAGTTGGCAGAAGTCGAGCGCCTGGGCCTGGAACATCTGCTTGAACATCACCCGGTTATGGCAATGCTCGCCGGTGGCGACGCCAATCGGTGCGATGCGCTGGCGGATGGTCGCGTGGCCGAGGATGTCGTCCGGGCTGGTCGGCTCTTCGATCCACCAGGGATCGAACGCGGCCAGTCGACGCATGTTTGCTACCGATTCATCGACGCTCCAGACCTGGTTGGCGTCCATCATCAGGGTGCGTTCCCAGCCGATTTCTTCGCGCAGGATCGCGGCGCGACGCATGTCTTCTTCCAGGTTGGCGCCGATTTTCTGTTTGAAGTGGGTCCAGCCATCGGCCACTGCCTCGCGGGCCAGTCGGCGCATTTTCTCTTCCGAGTAACCCAGCCAGCCCGGCGCAGTGGTGTAGCCGGGATAGCCTTCGCGCAGCATCTGCGCTTCACGCTTGGCTTTGCCGGGGGCCTGACGACGGAGCAGGGCGATGGCTTCCTCGGGGGTGATGGCGTCGGTCACATAGCTGAAGTCGAGGCAGGCGACCAGTTGTTCGGGTGTCATGTCCGCTAGCAGTTTCCACACCGGTTTTGCTTCGGTCTTGGCCCACAGGTCCCACACGGCGTTGACGATGGCGGCGGTGGCCAGGTGAATCACGCCCTTTTCCGGACCCAGCCAGCGCAGTTGGCTGTCACCCACGGTGATGGTGTGCCAGAAGCGGCCCATGTCGGCGGTGATCTCTTCCAGGGTCAAGCCGACGATCAATGGCGCCAGCGATTGCACGGCGGCGACGCAGATTTCATTGCCGCGGCCGATGGTGAAGGTCAGACCGTGACCCTCCAAACCCTCTGCCGAATCGGTGTGCAAGACCACGTAGGACGCCGAATAGTCGGGCGCGCTGTTCATCGCGTCAGAGCCGTCGAGTGACCGGGAAGTAGGGAAACGAATGTCGCGAACGCTCAGGTGGGTGATTCGAATACTCATGGTGAACTCTTTTTATAGGTGACCACTTGGGAGCTCGACTGTAGGGTGGTCGGCGATATAGGCATAATCGTTGATTCGTATAGATGGATACTGAAATTGATATGTCAGAGCAGTCGAAAGTCCCCATGCTCGCCAGCCCGGCGCCGGCGAAAACCTTCAGCCCGCTGAAGATTTCCAGTCGCCAGATTGCCCTGCTCAATGCCTTGGGCGAGTTCCGCAATCTGCGCCGCGCAGCGGCGGCGATGCACACCACGCAGCCGGCCGCGAGCCTGTTACTGCAGCAGTTGGAAGAACGCCTCGGCGCCAAGCTGTTCGAGCGCCTGCCGCGAGGCATGGAGCCGACGCTGTATGGCGAAGTGATGATTCATTACGCCCACGGCGCGATTCATGAGTTCGAGCACGCCGAAGCGCAGTTGGCGGAACTGGCGCGCGGTGCTTCGGGGTTGGTGCGCATCGGCACGGTGATGGGCCCGGTGCCGACCTTGTTGACCCGGGGCGTGCTGGCATTCAAGGCGGATAACCCCAAGGTGCGCATCTGCATCGAAGTCGGGACCAGCGACACGCTGCTGCCGGCGCTGATTCGCGGCGATTTTGATGTGGTGCTGGGGCGGCTCCCGGACCAGATCGACGGTCAGGGACTGGATATTCAACTGTTCGAAAAGGGCGAGCAGATGCGCGTCATTGCGCGGCCCGGACACGCACTGGCCACGGCCGCAAAACTGAGCCTGGCCGACCTGGTGACACAGACCTGGATTCTGCACCCGATCGGCAGCCCGATGCGTCGTCACGTCGAAAGCGCACTGAAAGCCGGGGGCATGGTGCAGACCCTGGACATCGTCGAAACGGCGTCGATTCTGGCCACCACTTCGATGATTGAAGCGTCGGACATGATCGCCGTGGTACCCAATGACGTCGCCGAGCACTACCTGCGGTACGGCATGGTGGCGATCCTGGCGGTCGAGTTGCCCATCTCTATGGTCAACATCGGCTTGCTGACGCGCCAGTCGCGGCCACTGTCGCCGGCCGTCAGCAAACTGCTGGGTTATCTCAATGAGTATGGGAAGGGCTAACCCGGAACGCCAAAACGAAAAAACCCGCCAGAAGGCGGGTTTTTCGAGTGGTTCAGAGAGATTTCTCTGGACCCTTGTATGGCTCCACGACCTGGACTCGAACCAGGGACCCAGTGATTAACAGTCACTTGCTCTACCAACTGAGCTATCGCGGAATGGCGTGTATGTTACTGATTCAAAAAGAGAAGTCAAGCATCTGTTAGCAAACTGGCGGATTCATCGGGACAGACGGTGGTTTATCGGCGATTGGCGGTTACCAGAATCGCCCCAGAGGTCTACCATAGCCGCCCGGAAGTGGTTACACGCGCTGCCGGCCATTCGCCGAAAAGGTACGCGTCATGAATCATCCAACTCTCTCACCTCGTCACGAGGTGTTCGCATGAGCATCGCTCAGATCAGTCTGCCCAAAGGTGTCGGCCCGCATGCCGAGAAGCTGTTCGATGCCATCACTCAAGCCAGCACCGCTGACGACTTGAACCGCGCCGGTGGCAAGGCCGAAGGTTTTGTCCTGGGCCTGGAAAGCGCCAAGGCGATCAAAAGCCAGGTCGCCGAATCGCTTTACGTCGCCTATGACGACGCGGCCAGCCAGCGCGCAACCGAACTGGCTTAACCGCCGAAAGTAAACGTGCCGAGCATCAGTTTGGCGTACAGCATCGTCGCGGCCAGCTGCACCAGCCACAGGGCCAGGCCGCCGAGAAAGACGCCAGCCGCCACTTGCATCACCAGGTTATTACCGCGTTTGGCCGGGGTGCGTGGCACGAAGTCATTCAGGTCGTCCAGGTCATCGCGCTCAGCGCGCAGGTCATCGTTTTTCATGTCAGCTCTCGTAAGAAATCTCGGGTGTACACAAAACCTGTGGGAGCGGGCTTGCTCGCGAAGACGGCGGCACATCCAGCATTAAACGTGACCGACAGACCGCATTCGCGAGCAAGCCCGCTCCCACATTTGTTATGTGTGCAGTCTAGAGCCCTCGGTCGTTGCTTTGAGAATTATCTGTGACAAATAAGAAACGGGAAGCCCAAGGGCTTCCCGTTTTTCGTATCAAGCGACGACTCAGATCACCGCAACGATGGCCTTGGTCACGACGTCGATGTTGCTCTGGTTCAGCGCGGCCACGCAGATGCGGCCGGTGTCCAGGGCGTAGATGCCGAACTCGCTGCGCAGACGGGTCACTTGCTCAACCGTCAGGCCGGAGTAGGAGAACATGCCGCGCTGGCGACCGACGAAGCTGAAGTCGCGCTGTGGCGCTTGCTTCGCCAGTTGCTCAACCATCTGGATACGCATGCCACGAATCCGCAGGCGCATTTCTGCCAGTTCTTCTTCCCACTGAGCGCGCAGTTCCGGGCTGTTCAGCACGGCAGCGACGATGCTTGCACCGTGGGTCGGCGGGTTGGAGTAGTTGGTGCGGATCACGCGTTTGACTTGCGACAGCACTCGCGCGCTTTCTTCTTTCGACTCGCTGACGATCGACAGGGCGCCAACGCGCTCGCCGTACAACGAGAAGGATTTGGAGAACGAGCTGGACACGAAGAACGTCAGGCCCGATTCAGCGAACAGGCGCACGGCGGCGGCGTCTTCGTCGATGCCATCGCCAAAGCCCTGGTAGGCCATGTCGAGGAACGGCACGTGACCTTTGGCTTTGACCACGTCCAGCACGTTGTTCCAGTCTGCCGGGCTCAAGTCCACGCCGGTTGGGTTGTGGCAGCACGCGTGCAGCACAACGATCGAGCCGGACGGCAGGGCGTTGAGGTCTTCGAGCAGGCCGGTACGGTTAACGTCGTGGGTCGCGGCGTCGTAGTAGCGATAGTTCTGCACCGGGAAACCGGCGGTTTCGAACAGCGCACGGTGGTTTTCCCAGCTTGGGTCGCTGATCGCGACGACGGCGTTCGGCAGCAGTTGCTTGAGGAAGTCGGCACCGATTTTCAGTGCGCCAGTGCCGCCCACGGCCTGGGTTGTGATCACCCGGCCAGCAGCGATCAATGGCGAGTCATTGCCGAACAGCAGTTTCTGCACAGCCTGGTCGTAGGCAGCGATGCCGTCGATGGGCAAGTAGCCACGGGACGCGTGTTGAGCGACGCGAATCGTCTCGGCTTCGACAACGGCGCGCAGGAGTGGAATTCGCCCCTCCTCGTTGCAGTAAACACCGACCCCCAGGTTGACCTTGTTGGTACGGGTATCGGCGTTGAATGCTTCGTTGAGGCCCAGGATTGGATCGCGTGGTGCCATTTCGACAGCGGAGAACAGGCTCATTTTTGCGGCGGCTCTGAATGGGGAGTGGAGGGACGTGTCGCGCTCCAGCCGAATGCACTAGAGCGGTGCACAAACGGGGAGCTAGTATAGAGGCCATCTGCGATTGATGGCGACAGAGGATTCGGCTTTTACGGTAAGTTTTTTCGATTATTTTTCGACCGTTAGTCGAATGGCTGCGTCAAAGACTGCAAGGGATGTAGGACGTTTGCCTTGAAAGCGCGGGCAATCGGCTCCACATTGAGCACAATCCAGTTTTTTCCTCGGGCGACGTGAGTCGTTTGCGGCCTATCTCGTTGCTGCCGGTTTGACCGCGCTGGCGCGATACCAGAGGTATACATGTCTGAATTCCAGCTAGTCACCCGCTTCGAGCCCGCCGGCGATCAGCCGGAAGCCATCCGCCTGATGGTCGAGGGCATCGAAGCCGGGCTGGCGCACCAGACGTTGCTGGGTGTCACCGGCTCGGGCAAGACCTTCAGCATCGCCAACGTGATCGCCCAGGTGCAGCGTCCGACCCTGGTGCTGGCGCCGAACAAAACCCTGGCCGCGCAGTTGTACGGCGAATTCAAGGCGTTCTTTCCGAACAACGCCGTCGAATACTTCGTGTCCTACTACGACTACTACCAGCCCGAAGCGTATGTGCCGTCCTCGGACACCTTCATCGAGAAAGATGCCTCGATCAACGACCACATCGAGCAGATGCGACTGTCGGCGACCAAGGCGTTGCTGGAGCGCAAGGACGCGATCATCGTCACCACGGTGTCGTGCATCTACGGCTTGGGCAGCCCGGAAACCTATCTGAAGATGGTCTTGCACGTGGATCGCGGCGACAAGCTCGATCAGCGCGCATTGCTGCGTCGCCTGGCGGACCTGCAATACACCCGCAACGACATGGAATTCGCCCGTGCGACGTTCCGGGTGCGCGGCGATGTGATTGATATCCACCCGGCGGAATCCGATTTCGAAGCGATCCGCATCGAGCTGTTTGATGACGAGGTCGAGAGCCTGTCCGCCTTCGATCCGCTGACCGGCGAAGTGATTCGCAAGCTGCCGCGCTTCACCTTCTATCCGAAAAGCCACTACGTGACGCCACGGGAAACCCTGCTGGGCGCCGTCGAAGGGATCAAGGTCGAGTTGCAGGAGCGCCTGGATTACTTGCGCACCAACAACAAACTGGTTGAGGCCCAACGGCTGGAGCAACGCACCCGTTTTGACCTGGAGATGATCCTCGAACTGGGTTACTGCAACGGCATCGAAAACTACTCGCGCTACCTCTCGGGCCGTGAATCTGGCCAGGCGCCACCGACGTTGTTCGATTACCTGCCGGCCGACGCCTTGTTGGTGATCGACGAATCCCACGTCAGCGTGCCGCAGGTCGGCGCCATGTATAAGGGCGACCGCTCGCGTAAAGAGACGCTGGTGGAATACGGTTTCCGCCTGCCGTCGGCGCTGGATAACCGGCCGATGCGTTTCGACGAGTTCGAAAACATCAGCCCGCAGACGATTTTTGTCTCGGCCACGCCGGGCAATTACGAAGCGGAACACGCCGGTCGCGTGGTCGAGCAACTGGTGCGTCCGACCGGCCTGGTGGATCCGCAAATCGAAATCCGTCCGGCGCTGACCCAGGTCGACGATCTGCTCTCGGAAATCGGCAAGCGTGTCGCGCTGGAAGAGCGGGTGCTGGTGACCACGCTGACCAAACGCATGTCCGAAGACTTGACCGATTACCTGGCCGACCACGGCGTGCGCGTGCGCTATTTGCACTCGGACATCGACACCGTCGAGCGGGTCGAAATCATCCGCGATTTGCGCCTCGGCACCTTCGATGTGCTGGTGGGGATCAACCTGCTGCGTGAAGGCCTGGACATGCCGGAAGTGTCGCTGGTGGCGATTCTCGATGCGGACAAGGAAGGCTTCTTGCGTTCCGAACGCTCGCTGATCCAGACCATCGGCCGTGCAGCACGTAACCTCAACGGCCGGGCGATTCTGTATGCGGATCGCATCACCGGTTCGATGGAGCGGGCGATTGGTGAAACCGAGCGTCGGCGCGACAAGCAGATCGCCTTTAACCTGGCCAATGGCATCACACCGAAGGGCGTGTTCAAGGATGTGGCCGACATCATGGAAGGCGCGACTGTGCCGGGTTCGCGCAGCAAGAAGCGCAAAGGCATGGCCAAGGCCGCCGAGGAAAGCGCCAAGTACGAAGCCGAATTGCGCTCGCCGGGAGAAGTCGCCAAGCGCATTAAAGCCCTGGAAGAGAAGATGTACGCGTTGGCGCGGGATCTGGAATTTGAGGCGGCGGCGCAGATGCGTGATGAGATTACTAAGTTGCGGGATCGGTTGATCACTGTCTAAGGTTTGCGGCGCCTGTTATGGCCTCTTCGCGAGCAAGCCCGCTCCCACATTCGATCGAGTTGTCCGGCCGGACGCGGTCAAATGTGGGAGCGGGCTTGCTCGCGAAGGCGCCCGAAAGAGCACCGCTGCAGGTTGCTAGTGCGCTTCCCCAGCCTTGAGCCCCGCCGGCAATTTCTTGGTCAGCAACACCGCCACCATGCTGATCCCCAGCGCAATCCCGACAAAGTGAAACGCATCGTTGTACGCCATGATCGACGCCTGCTGATGCGCGATCTCACTGAGCTTGCCCAGCGCCGCCGTCTCACTGCCAAACCGATCCGTCAACGACGCCATCCGCTCCGCGACCTGCGGGTTGGTCGGCACAATCGCTTCGCGCAAATAATCGAAATAGGTCTTGGTCCGCGCATCCAGTAACGTGGCGAGGAGGGCGATGCCAATCGCGCCGCCGAGGTTGCGCAGGATGTTGAACAGGCTCGACGCCGACCCCGCATCCTGCGGCAGGATGTACGCGGTGGCGATCAGCGAAATGGTCACCATGATCAACGGTTGGCCCAGCGCCCGGATGATCTGGATCTGATTGAACTGCGGCCCGGCAAAGTCCGGATTCAGCACCCCCGATGAAAAACTCGCCAACCCGAACAGCCCGAAACCCAGGGTGCACAGCCATTTTGGCGAGATGACTTTCATCAGTTTCGGCACCAGCGGAATCAGGAACAGCTGCGGCACGCCCATCCACATGATCACTTCGCCGATCTGCAGGGCGTTGTAGTTCTGGATCTGCGCCAGGTACAGCGGCAACAGGTAGATCGAACCGTACAGCCCGACCCCCATGCCGACACTGGAAATACTCGATAAACCGAAGTTGCGATTACGCAGGATCCCGAGGTTGATCAGTGGATTGGGCTTGGAGGTCTGCACGATGACAAAGGTGATCAGGCTCACCAGCGCGATGCTGCCCAGGGTCACGATCAGGTTCGATTCCAGCCAGTCCTTGCGATGACCTTCTTCCAGAAACACCTGCAAGCAACCGAGCCCGACGCCCAGGGTGAGAATCCCCATGTAGTCGGTGCTTTTGAGCAATTCCCAGTGCGCTTCTTTCTTTTCCAGGCCGTACATCAGGCCGGCGATCATGATCAGGCCGGGCGGTACGTTGATGTAGAAGATGTATTCCCAGCCCCAGTTTTCCGTCAGCCAGCCGCCGAGGGTCGGGCCGATGGAGGGCGCGAACGTCGCAGTCATCGCGAACATGGCCATGCCTTTGGCACGGTGATGTTCAGGGAGTTTGATCAGCGTGAGGGTGAATGCCAGTGGAATCAGCGCGCCGCCGGTGAAGCCTTGCAAGGCGCGGAAGACGATCATGCTCTCCAGGCTCCACGCCATGGAGCAGAGCAGGGACGCGGCGAGAAAGCCGAGCGAGACCCACACGGCTAAACGGCGCGCCGAGAGCAGCTGCACCAGCCACGCAGTCAGCGGGATCATGATGATTTCCGCCACCAGGTACGAGGTGGAAATCCACGAGCCTTCTTCCAGGGTGGCCGACAGCGCGCCCTGAATGTCCTTGAGTGAGGAGTTGGTGATCTGGATGTCGAGCACCGCCATGAAGGCGCCCAGCATGACACTCATTACCGCAATCCAGTCCCGCCGGGTCGGTTCGCCGACCGGACGGAGCAGTTGATCACCGGCCATCGTCAGGGGCGTCTTTGATGTTCACTTTGGCGGTGACCGACATGCCCGGACGGATCTTGCCGTGCAGCGGATTGTCCGCGGCGAAGGTCAGTTTGACCGGGATCCGTTGCACGACTTTGGTGAAGTTGCCGGTGGCGTTGTCTGGCGGCAACAGACTGAACTGCGCGCCCGAGGCGGCGAACAGGCTGTCGACTCGCGCGTTGATCGGCGTGTCGCTGTAGGCGTCGAAGGTCAGCTCGGCTTTCTGGCCGGGCTGCATGTGGCCGATCTGGGTTTCCTTGAAATTGGCCTGAATCCAGATGTCCTGGTCCGGGACGATCGACATCAGGTAAGCGCCGGCCTGCACGTATTGGCCTTCGCGGGCGGCGCGCTGGCCGATCAGGCCGCTGATCGGCGCGTGGATTTCGCTGCGAGTCAGGTTCAGTTCGGCCTGGGCCAGGTCGGTTTTGGCGTTGGCGATCATGGCGTCGAGGCGCTTGATTTCAGCGCTCAGCGAGTTGACTTGCTGGCGCTGACTTTGCGCATCCGCCTGGGCCTTGGTCACTTGCGAACGGGCGATGTGGTTATCGGCGGAGAGGGTGGTGACGCGCTCTTCCGAGACGTAACCGGGCTTGCGCAGGGTTTGCGCGCGGGACAAGTCGATCTGCGAGCGGCCGAGGCTGGCCTGGCTGGACGCAACTTGCGCGTCGCTGGCGGCGATCAGGCTGGCTTGCTGGGTGAGTTTGCTCTGGGCTTGCAGGCGTTCGGCCTGGCGGGTGGCAAGGGTGGCGTTGGCGCGGTCGACGGCGAGGTGGAAATCATCGCCTTCAAGCTTGATCAGCAACTGGCCTTTCTCGACGTGCTGGTTGTCCTGCACCAACACCTGCTCAATGCGTGCGCCTAATTGGCTGGAGACGCGGGTGATCTCGCCCTGGACATAAGCGTTGTCGGTGCTTTCGTAAAACCGTCCCTTGAAGAACCACTGGGCAAAAAAGGCCCCGGCAATCAGCAGGACGATCAACAGGAAAATGAACAGGCGACGCTTGAGTTGGGCAGGCATGGGGCAGACTGTAGTCGAGAAATTGTAAGGGAAGTTATCAGCAGCCAAATCTGGCATACAGCCGATAAACGGTAAATGCCATCGGCTGATATTCGGCCATTCACCGCGCCATACGCGCGTTGTAGACGCAACCTTGGCTTAAATGCCCTGCTCACTGGAGCCGGGCGGGCAACGCCTGTTACCATTCGCCCTTTGTTTTATCTTCATTTCGAGACTTGCCATGACCACCGTCCGCACGCGCATCGCGCCATCGCCTACCGGGGACCCCCACGTAGGTACCGCTTACATCGCTTTGTTCAACTACTGCTTTGCCAAGCAGCATGGCGGTGAGTTCATCCTGCGGATTGAAGACACCGACCAATTGCGTTCGACCCGCGAGTCCGAACAACAGATTTTCGACGCCCTGCGCTGGTTGGGTATCGACTGGAGCGAAGGCCCTGATGTGGGCGGCCCCCACGGTCCGTACCGTCAAAGCGAGCGCGGCGACATCTACCAGAAGTACTGCCAGCAGCTGGTCGAGATGGGCCACGCTTTCCCGTGCTTCTGCACCGCCGAAGAACTGGACCAGATGCGCGCCGAGCAAATGGCGCGCGGCGAAACCCCGCGTTACGACGGCCGTGCGCTGTTGCTGTCCAAGGAAGAAGTGGCGCGCCGCCTGGCCGCTGGCGAACCTCACGTGATCCGCATGAAAGTGCCGAGCGAAGGTGTTTGCGTAGTGCCGGACATGCTGCGTGGCGACGTCGAGATCCCGTGGGATCGCATGGACATGCAAGTCCTGATGAAGACCGACGGCCTGCCGACGTACTTCCTGGCCAACGTGGTCGATGACCACTTGATGGGCATTACCCACGTCTTGCGCGGTGAAGAATGGCTGCCATCGGCGCCGAAACTGATCCTGCTTTACGAGTACTTCGGCTGGGAACAACCTGAGCTGTGCTACATGCCGCTGCTGCGTAACCCGGACAAGAGCAAGTTGTCCAAGCGCAAGAACCCGACCTCGGTGACGTTCTACGAGCGCATGGGTTTCATGCCGGAAGCGATGCTCAACTACCTGGGCCGCATGGGCTGGTCGATGCCGGACGAGCGCGAGAAGTTCTCGTTGCAGGAAATGGTCGACCACTTCGACCTGAGCCGTGTGTCTCTCGGCGGGCCGATTTTCGACATCGAGAAACTCTCGTGGCTCAACGGCCAGTGGCTGCGTGACCTGCCGGTGGAAGAGTTCGCTTCGCGCCTGCAAACGTGGGCGCTGAACCCTGAGTACATGATGAAGATCGCCCCGCACGTGCAGGGCCGGGTTGAAACGTTCAGCCAGGTCGCACCGTTGGCCGGCTTCTTCTTCGCCGGTGGCGTGAACCCGGACGCCAAGCTGTTCGAATCCAAGAAGCTTTCGGGCGATCAGGTTCGCCAGTTGATGCAGCTGATTCTGTGGAAGCTCGAAAGCCTGCGCCAGTGGGAGAAGGACAGCATCACGGCGACGATTCAGGCGGTGGTCGAATCCCTCGAGCTGAAACTGCGTGACGCCATGCCACTGATGTTCGCGGCGATCACGGGGCAGGCCAGTTCGGTGTCGGTGCTCGATGCAATGGAGATCCTCGGTCCGGATCTGACGCGTTTCCGTCTGCGCCAGGCCATCGACCTGCTGGGCGGCGTGTCGAAGAAGGAAAACAAGGAGTGGGAAAAACTCCTGGGCAACATCGCCTGACTCTGTAGCAGCTGCCGAAGGCTGCGTTGGGCTGCGAAGCGGCCCCTGATGGCCGTTACGCAATCCGCCTGAAAGGGCGAAGGCGAGCGTTACGCACGCGAACGCCGCCTGCGGCAGCTGCTACAAGGTCGGATATCCCCCGGATTTACGGGGGGAGGGCGGTAAGTGATTGTTATGTCGGCAAAAAATTTTGAAATATTTTAAAAATAAGTTTGACAGCTTTCCGATGCGCCATTAAGATTCGCCCCGTCCTCAGCGATGAGGGGCTATAGCTCAGCTGGGAGAGCGCTTGCATGGCATGCAAGAGGTCGACGGTTCGATCCCGTCTAGCTCCACCAATTTACACTTCAAGGTCTGGCCACGCCGGCCTTGAAGCGATCAACACTCAGCGTTGATCTGTTGTATAGAAGGGTTTGCGTCCCCTTCGTCTAGTGGCCTAGGACACCGCCCTTTCACGGCGGTAACAGGGGTTCGAGTCCCCTAGGGGACGCCAGTTTTACAGAAGCGATGTTGCAAGATGTCGCTCCGCCGCGAGGCGAAAAATCCGGGGCTATAGCTCAGCTGGGAGAGCGCCTGCATGGCATGCAGGAGGTCAGCGGTTCGATCCCGCTTAGCTCCACCAATTTTACAGTTCAAGGTCTGGCCACACCGGCCTTGAATCGATCAGCTCTCAGCACTGATCAGTTGTATAGAAGGTTTTGCGTCCCCTTCGTCTAGTGGCCTAGGACACCGCCCTTTCACGGCGGTAACAGGGGTTCGAGTCCCCTAGGGGACGCCACGATTACCCGATCTGCGGGATTTTATAAGGGTCATTCAATTATTGAATGGCCCTTTTGTTTGTCTGGCGTTTGGCCAAATCCCCTCATTCTTCCAAACTGATCTTCAGACCAGCGGTCATATCCACGACTTGCGGAATATTATTATGAGAATAATATTCTAGTCGTAATATTCGGAGGCAACGATGAACGATAAAAAAGCTCAAACCCGCGAACGCATCCTCAAGGCCGCCAGCGCAGCGCTGATTCAGCGCGGCCCGGCCGAACCGAGCGTGGGCGAAGTGATGGGCGCAGCCGGCCTGACGGTCGGTGGCTTCTATGCGCACTTCGAAAGCAAGGACGCCATGATGCTGGAAGCGTTCAAGCAGCTGCTCGGTCACCGCCGTGGCTTGATCGCCGACATGGACGCCGAACTGACCGGTGAAGAGCGTCGCGCGTTGGTTGCCGCGTTTTATCTGTCGCGCAAACACCGTGATTCCTCTGAGTCTGCCTGTCCGATCCCGGCGTCTGTCGGTGAGCTGGGGCGGCTGCCGGACGCGTTTCGTGTGGCACTGAATGAGCACGTGGAAATGATGGTCGCGCAGTTGGCGGCCAGCCCGGAAGACACCGACAAAGCCTTGGCCGACATGGCCTTGATGGTCGGTGGGTTGGCCCTGGCGCGGGCGCTGGGGCCAGGAGAGTTGTCCGATCGATTGCTGCGCGCCGCCAAGTCTGCGGTGCTGTGACCTAAAGGCGTTAGCCTGGGGAGTGAGAGCGATGAGCACGTTGAAGTGGGTTCGTGGCGTTAATGGCACCTTAGGCTGGTTTGCACCGAAACTGGTCGCGAGCAAAATGCGACTGGCGTTCATGACGCCGCGGGAACTGCCGCCGCGTGATTGGGAATTGCCGCTGCTGGCGAAATCCGAGCGGATCACCTTGCGCTTCGGCCTCTCGGCGCTGCGCTGGGGGCAAGGCCCGGCGGTGTTGCTGATGCACGGTTGGGAAGGGCGGCCAACCCAGTTTGCCAGCCTGATCACCGCGCTGGTGGACGCCGGTTACACCGTGGTGGCGCTGGACGGCCCGGCTCACGGTCGCTCACCTGGCCGCGAAGCGAATGTGGTGCTGTTTGCCCGGGCCATGCTTGAAGCCGCTGCCGAGTTGCCGCCGCTGCAAGCCGTCATCGGTCACTCCATGGGCGGCGCCAGCGCCATGCTCGCGGTTCAGTTGGGCCTGCGCACCGAAACTCTGGTCACGATCGCCGCTCCGGCGCGAATTCTTGGGGTGCTGCGCGGTTTCGCACGCTATGTGCGGCTGCCACCGAAAGCCCGTTCGGCGTTCATTCGTCAGGTCGAAAGAGACGTCGGCATGCGCGCTGCGGCGCTGGATGTCGCGCACTATCAGCTCGACATGCCGGGCCTGATCGTGCATGCCGAAGATGACAACTTCGTATCGGTCAAGGATTCCCAGCTGATCAACGAAGCCTGGTTCGACAGCCGCCTGTTGCGCCTGGAAGAGGGCGGTCATCAACGGGTGCTGGCAGACCCTCGGGTGATTGATGGCGTGCTATCACTGCTCTCCGGCCGCAGCCTTCACAAGCGCCAATCGGCCTGAGCATCCGTTACACTGCCCCGGTCGAATAATCTGACCGGGAGTGAGGCATGGGCTGGGATCGGGCAACGCCGTTTGTGATTGATCTGGAAGTGGGCGCCGAGGACATCGATGGGCTGGGGCACGCGAATAACGCGGTGTACGTGACCTGGCTCGAGCGCTGTGCCTGGCGCCACTCGCAGCGGCTGGGTCTGGACCTGGTCGAGTACCGTCGGCTGGACCGGGCAATGGCGGTGGTGCGGCACGAGATCGATTACCTGGCGGCCGCCTATGAGGGCGATGAGTTGCAATTGGCGACGTGGATCGTCGATTGGGACCAGCGCCTGAAAATGACCCGACACTTCCAGCTGAAACGCCCCAGCGACAACACCACGCTGCTGCGCGCCCAGACCACCTTCGTCTGCATCGAACTGTCGACCGGCAAACCCAAGCGCATGCCGGCAGAGTTCATCGAAGGCTACGGCCCTGCATTGCAAATATTGACCTGATTGAAGCATTCGCGGGCAAGCCTCGCTCCTACAGGACGGTGATGACCGTAGGAGCGAGGCTTGCCCGCGAAGGCGTCCTATCTGACGAAATACCTTCTGCGCGCCGAAACCAGTAAACTGCCGCACGTTTTTCGTCGAGTGTGTTTTTCATGCAAATTGCTTTGGCGCCCATGGAGGGGCTGGTCGACAACATCCTGCGGGACGTGCTGACCCGCGTCGGCGGTATCGATTGGTGCGTGACCGAGTTCATTCGGATCAACGATCAGCTGCTCACGCCTGCCTATTACCACAAGTTCGGCCCTGAACTGCTGACCGGCGCGCGCACCGCATCCGGTGTGCCGTTGCGCGTGCAGTTGTTGGGTTCCGATCCGGTGTGCCTGGCGGAAAACGCCGCGCTGGCCTGCGAGCTGGGTTCCGAGGTCATCGACCTGAACTTCGGCTGCCCGGCCAAAACCGTGAACAAGTCACGGGGCGGGGCGGTGCTGCTCAAAGAGCCCGAGCTGCTGAACCAGATCGTCGAGCATGTCCGTCGCGCCGTACCGGCGCACATTCCGGTGACCGCGAAAATGCGTCTGGGCTTTGACAGCCCGGACGGCGCGCTGGTCTGCGCCACGGCCCTGGCCGAAGGTGGCGCGGCGCACATCGTCGTCCACGCGCGGACCAAGACCGACGGCTACAAGCCGCCAGCCCATTGGGAATGGATCCCGCGAGTACAGGACGTGGTCAATGTGCCGGTATTCGCCAATGGCGACATCTGGAGCGTTGAAGACTGGCGTCGTTGCCGCGAAATCAGCGGTGTGGAAGACATCATGCTCGGTCGCGGCCTGGTCTCGCGTCCGGACCTGGCCCGGCAAATCGCCGCTGCACGTGCCGGTGAAGAAGTGGTCGAGATGACCTGGGCCGAGCTGCTGCCATTGATTCAGGACTTCTGGCTGCAAGCCAAGGCGCAGATGACCGCACGTCAATCGCCGGGTCGCTTGAAGCAGTGGCTGGCGATGCTGACCCGCAATTATCCCGAAGCCGTGGAGCTGTTCACGGTCTTGCGCCGTGAGACCGAACTGGACCAGGTCTCGCGTTTGCTGGGCCTGCAGGTCTCGGAAGCGGCCTGAAAAAAATCTCGAAAAAAGCTCTTGAAAAGCAATCAGCGGTCCCTATTTAGGGATTACGCGATGCCGAATTCGGGTCGCGGAGACAAAAAAACTTGCTGATTGTTTTCAGGAGATTTGAATCATGAGCACTGCATTTTCCATGGCACCACTGTTCCGTTCCTCGGTAGGTTTCGACCGTTTCAACGACTTGTTCGAGACCGCCCTGCGCAACGAGCCAGGCAGCACTTACCCACCTTACAACGTGGAAAAACACGGTGACGATCAATACCGCATCGTCGTGGCGGCGGCCGGATTCCAGGAAGAAGACCTGGACCTGCAAGTCGAAAAGGGTGTGCTGACCATCAGTGGCGGCAAACGTGACGCGACCGAAGACGTCACTTATCTGTACCAGGGCATCGCGCAGCGGGCCTTTAAACTGTCCTTCCGTCTGGCGGACCATATCGAAATCAAGGCCGCCGGCCTGAGCAACGGTCTGTTGAGCATCGACCTGTTGCGGGTTATTCCGGAAGAGGCGAAAGCCAAACGCATCCCGATCAACGGGACGCAAAAACCCGCTCTGCAGCACTAACTCAGAGCAACAAAAAGGGCGCCAATCGGCGCCCTTTTTTTGTACCCGCAACGCAGGCCTGTAGCAGCTGTCGAGCTTGCGAGGCTGCGTTCGGCTGCGAAGCAGTCGTAAACCCGGCGAACGCGGTTCCCCTGACAGACCGCAGAGTCTGATTTCACGACTGCTTCGCAGCCGAACGCAGCCTCGCAAGCTCGACAGCTGCTACAGAGCCGAGCGCAGCGCAGGGGCCCTGTCATCTCAGGAGTTTTTGGAATTCTTCCACCGGCAACGGCGGGCTGTGCAAATACCCTTGGTAAAAATGGCAGCCCAGCCCCTGCAAAAATTCCAGTTGCTCCGCCGTCTCCACCCCTTCGGCAATCACCTTCAATTCCAGGCTGCGGGCCATAGCGACGATGGCGCGGATGATCTCGGCGTCGTTGGGGTCAGTGGTGGCGTCGCGGATGAACGACTGATCGATTTTCAAGGTGTCGACCGGCAGGCGCTTGAGGTAGGTCAGCGAGGAATAGCCGGTGCCGAAGTCGTCCATGGCAAAGCTCACACCGAGCTTTTTCAGGCGACGCATTTTGCTGATGGTGTCTTCCAGGTTCTGGATCACGATGCCTTCGGTGATTTCCAGTTTCAGCAGCGAGCAGGGCAGGCCATGGCTGGCCAGGCTGTGTTCGATGCGTTCGACGAAGTCGTTCTGGCGGAATTGCCGGGGGCTGATGTTCACGCACAGGCTGAAATTGAGCGGGTCGATCAGGCCCTTGGCGATCAATTGTTTGAAGGCTTCGCAAGCGTCATCGATGATCCATGTGCCGACTTCCAGAATCAGCCCACTGTCCTCCAGCACCTTGATGAACTCGGTGGGCGATTGCGCGCCGAGTTGCGGGTGGTGCCAGCGCACCAGTGCCTCGGCGCCGACGATACGGCGATCCCGGGCATCGATCTGGGGTTGGTAATGCACGCGAAATTCACCCCGGGAAAGGGCCAGGCGCAGGTCGGTTTCCATGCGCAGGCGCTCGCTCGCGGCCTTCTGCATGGTGTTGTGGTACATCTGCGTGGTATTGCGGCCCGAATCCTTGGCCCGGTAAAGCGCAATGTCGGCGCGTTTGAGCAGGTCGGTCGGTGTCGAGCCGTGATCGGGAATCAGCGCGATGCCGATACTCGGCGTCACTTGCAGGCGCTGGCCATCGAGGAACATCGGCTCCGAGAGCAATTCACGCAAGGTATCCGCCAGCAACTGAACCTGGTCGGTGACCTCGTTGCGCGAGCCTTCGAGGCCACTCAGCAGCACCACGAATTCGTCACCGCCCAGGCGCGCAACGGTGTCTTCCATGCGCACGCTGGCCTCAAGGCGCGCGGTGATGATTTTCAACACCGTATCGCCCACCGGATGGCCGAGTGAATCGTTGATGTGCTTGAAGTGGTCGAGATCGAGGAACATCAACGCGCCGCGTAAATTATGGCGTTTGAGCAGGGCGATCTGCTGGCTCAGGCGATCCATCAACAGTGCGCGATTGGGCAGGTTGGTCAGCGGGTCGTGGTAGGCCAGGTGACGGATCTGCGCTTCGGCGTTTTTCAGCAGGCTGACGTCCCGCGCGGTCAGCAGCAGGCACGCGGTTTCGTTGAGGGTGATCGGTTCCACCGAGACTTCCACGGTCAGCAACTCGCCGCGTTTGTTACGCCCAAGCATTTCCTGATGGTGCACCCGGCCCTTGATTTGCAGCTCAGCCAGCAGCGCCGAGCGTTGTTTCTCTTCCGCCCAGATCCCCACCTGATACACCGTGCGGCCGACCACTTCGTCGGCGCGGTAGCCGGTGAGGCGGCAGAAACCGTCGTTGACCTCCAGGTAGCGCCCGGTATCGCGCTCGGTGATGGTGATGGCGTCAGGGCTTGAGTGGAACGCCTTGGCAAACTTCTCTTCGCTGGCCTTGAGCGCCGCTTCCGAGCGCTGCTGCTGGGTAATGTCGCGCAGGGTGGTGACGATGCACGGCTGTTCACCGACGCTGATCTGTCGGCTGGAGATCACGCAGGTCAGGGCTTGCCCGTCTTTGTGCTGAACCAGGATGGCCACGTTGTTCAGCGCTTGTTCGCGAATGACTTGTTCGATCCGCTGCAGGCTTTTCGCCGACGCGTCCCACAGGCCGATTTCGTCGGCGCTGCGGCCAATCACGTCGCCGGTGCTCCAGCCGAAGGTCTGGGTAAAACTGGAGTTGATCTCGATGAACTGGCCGGTGTCCTGGCGGGTCACGCAGATCGGGTCCGGGCTGACCTGGAACAGCGTGGCGAATTTCTCTTCGGACGCCACCAGTCGCTGCTCGCGCTCCACCTGGTCAGTGATGTCGAGCAAGGTGCCGGCCATGCGCAGCGGCGCGCCGTTTTCGTCGCGGTAGAGGCGGGCGCGACTTTCCAGATAGCGCGAACTGCCGTCCGGCAGTTGCACGCGGTAAGTCAGCTGATAGTTGCCGGCCGGGCCTTCACGCAAGCTGCGGTAGGCGTCGCGCATGGTGCCGCGTTCTTCGTCGGGCACGCCTTCGAAAAACTCGTCGAAGGATTCATGGAAGGGGATCGCCTCCATCCCGTGCAATTGGGCGGCGCGGGCCGAGCCGTACAGCATGCCGCTGGGAATATGCCAGTCCCAGGTGCCCAGTTGCGCCGAGTCCAGCGCCAGGTCGAGGCGTTCCTGGCTGTCTTTCAAGGCAAGCTCGGCGGCTTTGCGGTCGGTGGTGTCGAGAAACGTACTGAGCAGGTACGGCTGACCTTCGAGCTCAACCTTTTGTGCGCTGAGGATGCCGTCATGGACCTGGCCATTACTGGCGCGAAACTGCACCTCCATGCTGACCAGTTCGCCCTTGGCCTTGGTGGCCTTGACCAGTTGCGCCCGTTGCTCCGGGTGCACCCAAAGGCCCAGTTCCACGGTGGTACGGCCAATGGCGTCCTGCACCGGCCAGCCGAACAGGCTTTCGAAATACTGGTTGGCTTCGGTGATCAGGCCGTCTTCCTGGCGCGTCAGCAGCACCATGTTCGGGCACAGGTGAAACAGCGTGGCGAAGCGTTTTTCCGAGCTGCTCAGCGCCTGTTCGCGCTGGCGTTGATGGGTGATCTCACGGATCACCCCGATCATGCGTGGCCGACCATGTTTGTCCGGCAGCAGGCTGCCGTTGATCTCCAGCCAGTGCAGGCTGCCGTCGGGCCAGCGAATGCGGTGATGCATCGCCTGTTCCAGCGGCGCACCGGCGATCACCGCGTCGAAGGCGCGAATGGTTTTCGCCCGATCCTCCGGGGGCAGCAGGTCGAGGTATTCCAGGTCGGCCGGCAACGGTTGCCGCGGATCGAAACCGAACAACGCCTGGGTGCCCCGCGACCAGCTGATCTGCCCGCGCTCGATGTCCCAATACCAGGCACCCAGACGCGCGCCGTTGAGGGCGGCCAGCAATTGCGGCGCGCTTTCCCAGCTCTGCTCCGACCGTTTTGGGTCAAGCGCCTGAATACGCGGCATCGGCGGGATACGGTCAACAGATTTCGGCATGGGCAAGCCTTGGGCTGAGTTAGGCGTTAGGCACAGGGTTTCGCGGCTCTATAGAAGTAGCACAACTTAGCCTTGTTTCCCTGGCAGATCGATTTGTGCATCCAGCAGGGCCATGAAGGCCCGTGCTGCGTTCGACAACGTCCGTTCTGTGTGCAGGATATAGCCTAGCTGGCGAGTGAGTTGTATGCCCGGCAAAGGTATTCGTGCAACTTGTTCGTCAAGCATGGTGCGCGGCAACACGCTCCAGGCCAGGCCGATCGAGACCATCATCTTGATGGTTTCCAGGTAATTGGTGCTCATGGCGATGTTCGGCGTCAGGCCCTGGGCTTCGAACAGGCGCCGGACGATGTGGTGGGTAAAGGTATTGCCGCCGGGGAAAACCGCCGGGTGCAGGGCGATGTCCGCCAGGTTGACCGGGCCGTTGCTGAGCAACGAATGCTCCGGGGCGACCACGAAATCCAGCGGGTCGTCCCACACCGGCGTGGCTTTGACCAGCGCGTGAGGCTCCGGCGCCAGGGTGATGACCGCCAGTTCGGCGCGGCCATGGAGGATTTCTTCATAGGCCACTTCCGAATCGAGGAACTGAATATCCAGCGCCACTTGCGGGTAACGTCGGGTGAATTCCCTCAATAACGGCGGCAAGCGGTGCAGGCCGATGTGGTGACTGGTGGCCAGGGTCAGGCGCCCGGACACTTCGCCGGTGAGGTTGGTTAGCGCGCGGCGGGTGTCGTCCAGCACGTTGAGAATCTGATAGGCCCGTGGCAGCAGGGCGCGGCCGGCCTCGGTCAGGCCGACTTCACGGCCCAGGCGATCGAACAGCCGCACCTTTAATTGCTGCTCCAGCCCGGCAATGCGTTTGCTGATCGCCGGTTGCGTCAGGTGCAGCCGTTCACCGGCGCCGGAGAAGCTGCCGGTCTCGGCAATCGCGATAAAAGCGTTGAGGTTGGCCAGATCCATTGCAGTATTCCAGTTGGTTATCCAAAGCATAAAAAATATGAATTTGAGTTATTTAATGTAACCCCCTAGGATCGACCTCACAAGCCAAGGGTTTATTGAACCGTCAAAACCCAGGGCATAGAAACAAGCTGATGAGGAACCGTCTGATGGCCGGCAAAACGCTTTACGACAAGCTCTGGGATTCGCATGAAGTGAAACGGCGCGACGATGGGTCGTCGCTGATCTATATCGACCGCCACATCATCCATGAAGTGACTTCGCCCCAAGCTTTCGAAGGCCTGCGTCTGGCCGGGCGCAAGCCTTGGCGCGTCGATTCGATCATCGCCACCCCTGACCACAACGTGCCCACCACGCCGGATCGCAAGGGCGGCATCGAAGCGATTACCGACCAGGTTTCGCGTTTGCAGGTGCAGACCCTCGATGACTATTGCGATGAATACGGCATCACCGAATTCAAAATGAACGACGTGCGCCAAGGCATCGTTCACGTGATCGGCCCGGAGCAGGGCGCCACCTTGCCAGGCATGACCGTGGTCTGCGGCGACTCGCACACCTCGACGCACGGCGCATTTGGCGCCTTGGCTCACGGTATCGGCACTTCCGAGGTCGAGCATGTGTTCGCCACGCAGTGCCTGGTCGCCAAAAAGATGAAGAATATGTTGGTGTCGGTCGAAGGCAAACTGCCGTTCGGCGTGACCGCCAAGGACATCGTGCTGGCCGTCATCGGCAAAATCGGCACCGCCGGCGGTAACGGCCATGCCATCGAGTTCGCCGGCAGTGCGATTCGTGACTTGTCCGTCGAAGGCCGCATGACCATCTGCAACATGTCCATCGAAGCCGGCGCCCGTGTGGGCCTGGTGGCTGCCGACGAAAAAACCGTGGAATACGTCAAGGGCCGTCCATTCGCCCCGAAAGGCGCGGAATGGGACATGGCAGTCGAAGCCTGGAAAGACCTGGTCTCCGATGCTGATGCCGTGTTCGACACCGTGGTTGAACTCGACGCCACTCAGATCAAGCCACAAGTCAGCTGGGGTACGTCGCCCGAGATGGTTTTGGCGGTTGATCAGAACGTGCCGGACCCAGCGAAGGAAATGGACCTGGTCAAGCGCGGTTCCATCGAACGCGCCTTGAAATACATGGGTTTGAGCGCCAATCAGGCGATCACCGATATTCAGCTGGACCGCGTGTTCATCGGCTCCTGCACCAACTCGCGGATCGAAGACCTGCGCGCTGCGGCGGTCATCGCCAAGGGCCGCAAAGTGGCTTCGACCATCAAGCAAGCCATCGTGGTGCCGGGCTCGGGCCTGGTGAAGGCGCAAGCCGAGGCCGAAGGCCTGGACAAGATTTTCCTCGAAGCCGGTTTCGAGTGGCGTGAACCGGGTTGCTCGATGTGCCTGGCGATGAACCCGGACCGTTTGGAGTCGGGCGAGCATTGCGCCTCGACCTCCAACCGCAACTTCGAAGGGCGTCAGGGCGCCGGTGGCCGTACGCACCTGGTGAGCCCGGCCATGGCCGCGGCAGCTGCCGTCAACGGTCGTTTCATCGACGTTCGCGAACTGATCTGAGGAACCGCACATGAGAGCTTTTACCCAACACACCGGTTTGGTCGCGCCATTGGACCGTGCCAACGTCGACACCGACCAGATCATTCCGAAGCAGTTCTTGAAGTCGATCAAGCGCACCGGTTTTGGTCCGAACCTGTTCGATGAATGGCGTTACCTGGACGTGGGCTATGCCTACCAGGACAACTCCAAGCGTCCACTGAACAAGGATTTCGTGCTCAACGCCGAGCGTTATCAAGGCGCCAGCGTGCTGCTGGCCCGCGAGAACTTCGGTTGCGGCTCCAGCCGCGAGCACGCGCCGTGGGCCCTGGAAGAGTACGGTTTCCGCAGCATCATCGCGCCGAGCTATGCCGACATTTTCTACAACAACAGCTTCAAGAACGGCTTGCTGCCGATCATCTTGACCGACGCTGAAGTGGACGAACTGTTCCAGCAAGTCGAGGCGAATCCGGGCTACCAGTTGACGGTCGACCTGCAAGCCCAGACCGTGACCCGGCCTGATGGCAAGGTCTACCACTTCGAGCTGGACGAGTTCCGCAAGCATTGCCTGGTCAACGGCCTGGATGACATCGGCCTGACATTGCAGGACCACGAGGCGATTGCAACGTTTGAAGCCAAACACCGGGCGAGCCAGCCTTGGTTGTTTCGCGACGTTTGATTGATCCGGGATTGATGTAGACAGGGCCGGCCTCTTCACGAGCAAGCCCGCTCCCACATTTGATCTCCAGTGTTCACACGGACCATGTGGGAGCGGGCTTGCTCGCGAAGACGGCAGCCCAAACACCACAAGACTCACCCCAAAAAGGAAATCCCCATGAGCAGCACCGCCCAGCACAGCCAAGTCGTACAAAAGCAATTCGGTGAACAGGCCTCGGCCTACCTGAGCAGCGCTGTCCACGCTCAAGGCACCGAATTCGCGCTGCTACAGGCTGAACTGGCCGGGCGGGGCGATGCCCGCGTTCTGGACTTGGGCTGCGGCGCCGGTCACGTGAGTTTCCACGTGGCGTCGCTGGTGAAAGAAGTGGTGGCGTATGACCTGTCGCAACAGATGCTCGATGTAGTCACCGCCGCGGCCAATGACCGTGGCTTGAACAACGTGACCACGGTCAACGGCGCCGCCGAGCGCCTGCCGTTCGCCGATGGCGAGTTCGATTTCGTCTTCAGCCGTTATTCGGCGCACCACTGGAGCGATCTCGGCCAAGCCCTGCGCGAAGTTCGCCGGGTGCTGAAACCGGGTGGCGTGGCGGCGTTCGTCGATGTGTTGTCACCGGGCAGCCCGTTGTTCGACACTTACTTGCAAAGCGTCGAAGTGCTGCGCGACACCAGCCATGTGCGCGATTATTCTGCCGGCGAGTGGTTGCGCCAGGTCAGCGAAGCGGGGTTGCATACGCGCAGCACCACCCGTCAGCGGCTGCGCCTGGAGTACACCAGCTGGGTCGAACGCATGCGCACGCCAGACGTGATGCGCGCCGCGATCCGCGAGTTGCAGCAGTCGATGGGCAATGAAGTGCGCGACTATTTTGAGATTGAAGCCGACGGTTCGTTCAGTACCGACGTGCTGGTACTGATGGCTGAAAAATAAGCGTCAAACGACTTTTTCCGGGCGTGCCCCAAGGGCGCACCGACTGATGACATGAGGAAAGCATGAGCAAGCAGATTCTGATTCTCCCAGGTGACGGTATTGGCCCGGAAATCATGGCCGAAGCGGTCAAGGTGCTGGAGCTGGCCAACGACAAGTACAGCCTGGGCTTCGAGCTGAGCCACGACGTGATCGGCGGTGCCGCCATCGACAAGCACGGCGTGCCGCTGGCCGATGAAACCCTGGAACGTGCCCGCGCGGCCGATGCTGTGCTGCTGGGCGCCGTGGGCGGCCCGAAATGGGACGCCATCGAGCGTGACATCCGCCCTGAGCGTGGTCTGCTGAAGATTCGTGCGCAACTGGGCCTGTTCGGCAACCTGCGTCCGGCGATCCTGTACCCGCAACTGGCCGAGGCTTCGAGCCTGAAGGCAGACATCGTTTCCGGTCTGGACATCCTGATCGTTCGCGAACTGACCGGCGGCATCTACTTTGGCGCCCCGCGTGGCACCCGCACCCTGGAAAACGGCGAGCGCCAGTCCTACGACACGCTGCCGTACAGCGAAAGCGAAATCCGCCGCATTGCCCGTGTCGGTTTCGACATGGCCATGGTCCGTGGCAAGAAGCTGTGCTCGGTGGACAAGGCCAACGTGCTGGCTTCGAGCCAACTGTGGCGTGAAATCGTCGAAGAAGTGGCCAAGGATTACCCGCAAGTCGAACTGAGCCACATGTACGTCGACAACGCCGCGATGCAACTGGTGCGTGCACCGAAGCAGTTCGACGTGATCGTCACCGACAACATGTTCGGCGATATCCTGTCTGACCAAGCGTCGATGCTCACCGGTTCCATCGGCATGCTGCCATCGGCGTCGCTGGATACCAACAACAAGGGCATGTACGAGCCTTGCCACGGTTCGGCGCCGGACATCGCCGGCAAAGGCATCGCCAACCCGTTGGCGACAATTTTGTCGGTGTCGATGATGCTGCGTTACAGCTTCAACCTGCAGGACGCGGCCGATGCGATCGAGCAGGCCGTTAGTCTGGTATTGGACCAAGGCCTGCGCACAGGCGACATCTGGTCGGCCGGTTGCACTAAAGTCGGTACGCAGGAAATGGGCGACGCAGTAGTCGCCGCGCTGCGGAATCTGTAATCTCTCGGGCCCGCTGCCACTTTCAACTTCGAAAGCAGCGGCCCACTTTTTAAAGAAGGTGTAGTTGCGATGAAACGTGTAGGTCTGATCGGTTGGCGCGGTATGGTCGGTTCCGTGCTCATGCAGCGGATGCTGGAAGAGCAGGATTTCGATCTTATTGAGCCGGTGTTTTTCACCACTTCCAATGTCGGTGGCCAAGGCCCGTCCGTGGGTAAGGACATTGCTCCGCTCAAGGACGCTTACAGCATTGAAGAGCTGAAAACCCTCGACGTGATTCTGACTTGCCAGGGTGGCGACTACACCAGCGAAGTGTTCCCCAAGCTGCGCGAAGCCGGCTGGCAGGGTTACTGGATCGACGCCGCTTCCAGCCTGCGCATGCAGGACGACGCGGTGATCGTGCTGGACCCGGTGAACCGCAAGGTCATCGACCAGCAGCTCGACGCGGGCACCAAGAACTACATCGGCGGCAACTGCACCGTCAGCCTGATGCTGATGGGCCTGGGCGGTCTGTTCGAAGCCGGTCTGGTGGAGTGGATGAGCGCCATGACCTATCAGGCGGCCTCCGGTGCCGGGGCGCAGAACATGCGTGAACTGATCAAGCAAATGGGCGCGACCCACGCCGCTGTCGCCGATCAACTGGCCGACCCGGCCAGCGCGATCCTCGACATCGACCGCCGTGTGGCCGAAGCCATGCGCAGCGACGCGTACCCGACCGAAAACTTCGGCGTACCGCTGGCCGGCAGCCTGATCCCATGGATCGACAAGGAACTGCCGAACGGTCAGAGCCGCGAAGAGTGGAAGGCCCAGGCCGAGACCAACAAGATCCTCGGTCGTTTCAAGAGCCCGATCCCGGTGGATGGCATCTGCGTGCGCATCGGCGCCATGCGTTGCCATAGCCAGGCGCTGACCATCAAGCTGAACAAAGACGTACCGATCGCCGACATCGAAGGGCTGATCAGCCAGCACAACCCTTGGGTCAAGCTGGTGCCGAACAACCGCGAAGCGAGCATTCAGGAACTGAGCCCGACGAAAGTCACCGGCACCCTGAACGTACCGGTAGGCCGTCTGCGCAAGCTGAACATGGGCACGCAGTACGTCGGCGCGTTCACCGTCGGCGACCAACTGCTGTGGGGCGCGGCCGAACCGCTGCGTCGCATGCTGCGGATCCTGCTTGAGCGTTGATCGATTGAAGCAATGAAAGAACCCGCGCCTTGCAAGAGGCGCGGGTTTTTTTATGGGGTTAGTGTCGCCGGTCAGGCCCTCTTCGCGGGCAAGCCTCGCTCCTACAAAGGCATCGCGATCGAATGTAGGAGCGAGGCTTGCCCGCGAAGAGGCCCGCCCGGCCACCACAAATCCCACTGTGAATTGCCTGCATGCCAACCACCCGGTAAAGTGCCGCTCCCCCCGTTTCGCCAGAGGTAGAACCATGAGCCAGTCCTTTGATATTGCCGTGATCGGCGCCACCGGTACTGTCGGCGAAACACTCGTCCAGATCCTCGAAGAGCGGGATTTCCCGGTCGGTAACCTGCACCTGCTGGCCAGCAGCGAATCGGCCGGGCATTCGGTGCCGTTTCGTGGCAAAAACGTGCGGGTGCGCGAGGTCGATGAGTTCGATTTCAGCAAAGTCCAACTGGTGTTCTTCGCGGCCGGCCCGGCAGTGACCTTGAGTTTCGCCTCGCGCGCGCACGCTGCCGGTTGCTCGCTGATCGACCTGTCCGGCGCCTTGCCGGCCAATCAGGCGCCGCAAGTGGTGCCCGAAGCCAATGCCCACGTGCTGGCCGGTCTGAAAAAGCCCTTTCAGGTCAGCAGCCCAAGCCCGTCGGCCACCACGCTGGCGGTAGTGCTGGCGCCGTTGCTCGGTTTGCTCGACCTGCAACGCATCAACCTGACCGCCAGCCTGGCCGTCTCCGCCCAGGGCCGTGAAGCCGTGACCGAACTGGCGCGACAAACCGCCGAACTGCTCAACGTGCGCCCGCTGGAACCGACCTTTTTCGATCGGCAGATGGCCTTCAACCTGTTGGCCCAGGTCGGCAAGCCTGATGAGCAGGGTCATACGCTGCTGGAAAAGCGCCTGGTGCGTGAATTGCGCCAGGTCATGGACCTGCCTTTATTAAAGATTTCCGTTACTTGCATTCAAGCCCCGGTGTTTTTTGGCGATAGCTTTAACGTGACCTTGCAGTGCGCGAGCGACATCGACCTGGCGAAAGTCAACGCCGCCCTGGAAGACGCGCCCGGCATTGAGCTGGTAGAAGCCGGCGATTACCCGACGCCGGTCGGTGACGCGGTAGGGCAGGACGTGGTGTACGTTGGTCGGGTTCGCCATGGGATCGACGACCTGTCGGAACTTAATGTGTGGCTGACGTCAGATAACGTACGCAAGGGCGCGGCCCTCAATGCTGTGCAGGTGGCTGAATTGTTGATAAAAGACCTGCTGTAAAAGATACTTGGCAACAAATTTTCGAATGAATCCAGCCGGGCGTTATGCTTGGCCGGATTGCTGAAGGCGAGTCACCCTGTGGGACTTTCCGGGGCATGAATGAAACGATCGCGCGCGACGACTCTTCGTTGCCGCGCGCAATGCCTTACGGCAGCGACTATCAACACCTTCTCGCTGGCCGAGGAATGTTCAAACAAAGGAAGAGGCTATGGTTCAAGTTCGCAAACTGGTGTTAGCAATAGCGGCCGCCTCGGCGCTGTCCTCCGGTATGGCGCATGCACTCGGGCTCGGGGAACTGACCCTGAAATCGACGCTGAACCAGCCGTTGGTGGCGGAAATCGAGTTGCTCGACGTCAAGGACCTCACCGCCGCCGAAGTGGTGCCGAGCCTGGCTTCGCCAGAAGATTTCGCCAAGGCCGGTGTCGACCGCCAGGCGTTTCTCAATGACCTGACCTTTACGCCGGTGCTCAACGCCAGCGGCAAAAGCATCCTGCGTGTGACTTCCAGCAAACCGCTCTCCGAACCGATGGTGAAATTCCTGGTTCAGGTGATGTGGCCCAACGGTCGCCTGCTGCGCGATTACAGCGTGCTGCTCGATCCGTCCAAATTCTCGCCGCAAACCGCTGAAGCGGCTGCGCAGCCTGCACCGACCCAGGACGTCACCGCGCCAGTGACCGGTGCCACCAAGCCAACCCAATACACCACGACGCCGCGCGATACCCTCTGGGAAATCGCGGCGAAGGCGCGTAATGGCGGCTCGGTTCAACAAACCATGCTGGCCATCCAGGCGCTGAATCCGGATGCCTTTATCGACGGCAACATCAACCGGCTCAAAACCGGTCAGGTGCTGCGTCTGCCGGACCAGGCCCAGAGCACCAGCCTGCCGCAAACAAAAGCCATTGCCATCGTGAAGGCGCAGAACACCGCGTGGCGCCAGGGCCGTCGCTATGTGGCCCAGCCTGGCACCGGGCAGCAGCAACTGGATGCCACCAACCGCGCTCGCGGTGAAGGCCCGTCGTCGCAAGCGGCCACCGACAAGCTGAGCCTGGTCTCTGCCCCGACGGGCAAGGCCGGTGGCAAAGGTGCTGCGGGCGATGCCAAGAACCTGAGCAACAAGCTGGCCGTGACCCAGGAAAGCCTCGACACGACCCGTCGTGACAACGCCGAACTGAAAAGCCGCATGACCGATCTGCAAAGTCAGCTGGACAAGCTGCAGCGCCTGATCGAGCTGAAGAACAATCAATTGGCCAAGTTGCAGGCTGAAGGTGCCGAGGGGGCTGCGGCGCCTGCTGCGACCGCGCCGGCGATCTCGGCCGAACTGGCGGCTAACCCTGCGGCCACACCGCCAGAGGCTACGCCTGCTCCGGCGGCGACTGCGCCCGAGGCCACTCCGGCTCCGGCCGAGAAGCCCATCGAGCCAACGCCGGCAGCGTCCGACGAGCAGAAGTTCAACGAGCTGCTGACCAATCCGTTGCTGCTCGGCCTGGTCGGCGGCGGTGCGGTGGTGCTGTTGCTCTTGTTGCTGTTGCTGGCCCGTCGCCGCAAAGCCCAGCAAGAAGCCGAGAAGCATCTGCGCATGGCGCGTGCGTTGGCTGAAGAACAAGCGTTTTACCCCGAGAACGACCTGCCGGAAAGCAGCTTCGAAGGTCTGGAAGTTCCGCCGCCGAGCGTGAAGCTCGCGACCGCGCCAGCGCCTGAGCCAGCTCCAACCCCGGCCCCGGCTCCTGCGCCGGTGATTGCTCCGGTTGTGGTCACACCGCCGATCGCCGCGCCACTGGTATCGCCGGCTGCCGATCGAGATGACAGCGTGCTGGGCAAGGCGCAGTCGCACATCAATGCGGGTCGTCTGAATCAGGCCGCCGCGCTGCTGGAAGATGGCATCAAGCAAGAACCACAACGCAGTGACCTGCGCCTCAAACTGATGGAAGTCTACGGCCAGCAAGGCGACCGCGATACGTTCGTCGTCCAGGAGCGTCAGTTGGTGGCCAACGGCGACAACTTCGCCCAGGTCGAGAAACTCAAAAGCCGTTTCCCGGCCATGGCCATCGCGGCGGCGGGTGGTATCGCCGCTGCTGCGATCGCTGCCGAGCTGGACGCGCAATACGTCAAGGACCTGCTGCTGGACGAGCCTGAAGCCCCGGCACCGGCACCGGCCGATGACGACTTCGACAGCGCCTTCGATCTGAGTCTGGATGATCTGGACACCGCACCTCCTGCGGTGACTGCGGCATCTGACACCGCGACTGAGCTGGAAGACTTCCCGCTGGACGACGATCTGAGCCTGGATGATCTCGACACCGCGGCTCCCGCGGTGGCCGCAGCACCTGAGCCAGAGGCCACGGCCGAGTTGGAAGACTTCCCGTTGGACGATGATCTGAGTCTGGATGATCTGGAGTTTGCTTCCCCGGCGGTGACTGCTGCACCTGAGTCTGCGACCGAGTTGGAAGACTTCCCGCTGGACGACGACCTGAGCTTCGAGTCGGTGTTGAAGCAGCAAACCGAGATCAAGGAAAACCTCGACGATCTGTCGGACTTCGACCTGGACATGGACCTCGGTGGCAATCCTTCGCCGGCGACCCTGGCCGAAGACGATTTCCTGTTGAGCCTGGACGACGACGTCAAGGACCTGCCTGGCGCTGATGCGCCGTCTGTTCCTGCAGCTACGCCGGACGATCTGGAGTTGCCCGCTGATTTCGACCTGTCGCTGGCTGACGAGATGGACGCCCCTGACGCGTTTGCCGTCGAACTGGATGACGTCAACGCCGAGCTGGATCGCCTGTCCCAGAGCATTGCCGAGCCGACCTTTACGGCGGAAGACGCGTTGGCCTCAGCGGCCGACGAGCCGGAGTTCGATTTCCTCTCCGGCACCGACGAAGTCGCCACCAAGCTCGATCTGGCCCAGGCCTACATCGACATGGGCGACGCCGATGGTGCACGGGACATCCTCAATGAGGTGGTGACCGAAGGCGACGACGGCCAGAAGAACGAAGCCAAGGAAATGCTTTCACGCCTGGCTTGAGTGATGGGTTCGATGTAACAAAACGGCAGCCGGTGAGGCTGCCGTTTTTGTTTCTGTCGGTGGTGCAGATGGTGTTTGTCAGGCCGCCTTCGCGAGCAAGCCCGCTCCCACATTGTCCGTGTGAACACTGGAGATCGAATGTGGGAGCGGGCTTGCTCGCGAAGAGGCCGGCACATCCACTATAAATCCCGACCCGGTAGGCCCCAAAAAACACACGGCTCTGGCATCCCGGTCCCACGGCCTTATAATGCCCGCCTTTGCGTACATCAGCAGGCTGTCACCCCTTGGCAAATATAGATAACCCGGCCGCCGAAATGGCGGCCGACGGCTTTTTCCGGATCGCGTTGGGCGTTGAATACAAAGGCTCGCGTTATCGTGGCTGGCAGCGCCAGGCCTCCGGCGTGCTCACCGTGCAGGAAACCCTCGAAAAGGCCTTGTCCAAAGTCGCCGATGCGCCCGTGTCGCTGCTCTGCGCCGGGCGCACCGATGCCGGTGTGCATGCCTGCGGTCAGGTGGTGCATTTCGATACGCAGGTCGAGCGTTCGATGAAAGCCTGGGTCATGGGCGCCAATATCAACTTGCCGCATGACGTCAGTGTCAGTTGGGCCAAGGTCATGCCGGCGCATTTTCATGCACGGTTCAAGGCCATCGCCCGGCGCTATCGCTACGTGATCTACAACGATCAGATCCGCCCGGCGCACCTGAACGAAGAAATCACCTGGAACCACCGTCCGCTGGACGTCGAGCGCATGGCCGAGGCCGCGCAATATCTGGTCGGTACCCACGATTTCAGCGCTTTCCGCGCCGGCCAGTGCCAGGCCAAGTCGCCGATCAAGGAACTGCATCACCTGCGCGTCACGCGCCACGGCAAGATGATCGTGCTGGACATCCGCGCCAGCGCCTTCCTGCACCACATGGTGCGCAACATTGCTGGCGTGCTGATGACCATCGGCGCCGGCGAGCGCCCGGTGGAGTGGATGAAAGAAGTGCTGGAGAGCCGCATTCGCCGCTCCGGTGGGGTGACGGCGCACCCGTACGGCCTCTATCTGGTGCAGGTCGAGTATCGCGACGAGTTCGAATTGCCCGAGCGTTACATCGGGCCGCACTTCCTGACCGGCTTCGCTGAACTTGACGGCTGACGCCCTCGAACGCATTTGTTACCATCCGGGACTTTCTCGGATTTGCCCTGAGGTTCTATCGACATGTCAGCCGTTCGCAGCAAAATTTGTGGGATTACCCGCATAGAAGATGCGTTGGCGGCGGTCGAGGCCGGGGCCGATGCGATCGGGTTTGTGTTCTACGCCAAAAGCCCACGGGCCGTGACGTTTCAGCAGGCGCGCTCGATCATCCAGGCGCTGCCGCCGTTCGTGACCACCGTGGGGTTGTTCGTCAACGCCAGCCGCTGCGAATTGGAGGAAATCCTCGATGCCGTGCCGCTGGACCTGTTGCAGTTCCATGGCGACGAAACCGCGGCCGACTGCGAAGGCTGGCACCGTCCGTACATCAAGGCGCTGCGGGTCAAGACCGGTGACGACATTGCGGCGGCTTGCGACGCCTATCCGAGCGCCAGCGGTATTTTGCTCGACACCTACGTCGAAGGCGTTCCCGGCGGAACCGGTGAAGCATTCGACTGGTCACTGATACCGCAAGGCCTCAGCAAGCCGATCATCCTGGCGGGCGGTTTGACCGCAGATAACGTCGCCGAGGCGATTGCCCGGGTCAAGCCGTACGCGGTAGATGTCAGCGGCGGGGTAGAGGCGAGCAAGGGCATCAAGGATCACGCAAAGATTCAGGCATTCATCAAAGCAGTACGTAGAAGCTCGTAGGGAAGCTGTAGGAACCCGTAGGAGCCTGTAGGAGCCTGTAGGAGCTGTGGGGGGGTAAGGGGGGGGGGTGTTTTTTTTTTTTTTTTTTAAAAAAAAAAAAAAAAAAACCCCCCCCCGGGTGAGAGGTGAGCGACGA
>NZ_JBIVBY010000002.1:21100-55649 GCF_044746405.1 Pseudomonas sp. NPDC086251 | reverse complement strand
GTTTGTCGCTGTCTGGGCAACGCTGCTTCGCATGTTTTCTTGTTTATTAAAAAAAAAAAAACAAAAAAGATCGCAGCCTCGTTTCACTCGACAGCTCCTACAGGCTCCTACAGGCGTCCACAGGCTCTTACGTTGATGTGACGGCTGGCAGACTGCCGCCGTCCACTGCACTGTACAAAACGGCTGAGGGTTTTTGGATTGCACGCAGGTCAAGTCTCGCGCTGACCGTGGCAACCCACCAATCATCGCCGCACACATGAATTTAGCTCAAGGGCATACGCGGGGCTGCGAACCAGAGTGTTCGGGCCGCCGGTACTGGAGAAAGAAAGCATGAGCAACTGGTTAGTAGACAAACTGATCCCTTCGATCATGCGTTCCGAGGTCAAGAAGAGCTCGGTGCCTGAAGGTCTTTGGCACAAATGCCCGTCTTGCGAGGCTGTGCTGTATCGTCCGGAGCTGGAAAAGACCCTGGACGTTTGCCCCAAGTGCAATCACCACATGCGTATCGGCGCGCGCGCGCGCATCGACATCTTCCTCGACGCTGAAGGCCGTGCCGAACTGGGCGCCGACCTGGAGCCGGTTGACCGTCTGAAATTCCGCGACGGCAAGAAGTACAAGGATCGCCTGACCGCTGCACAGAAGCAGACCGGCGAAAAAGACGCGCTGATCTCGATGAGCGGCTCCCTGCTGGGCATGCCCGTTGTGGTGTCGGCGTTCGAATTCTCCTTCATGGGCGGCTCGATGGGTGCCATCGTCGGTGAGCGTTTTGTTCGCGCTGCCAACTACGCCCTGGAAAACCGCTGCCCGATGATCTGCTTCGCGGCCTCCGGCGGTGCGCGGATGCAGGAAGCGCTGATTTCCCTGATGCAAATGGCCAAGACCTCTGCGGTGCTGGCGCGTCTGCGTGAAGAAGGCATTCCGTTCATCTCCGTGCTGACTGATCCGGTCTACGGCGGCGTTTCCGCCAGTCTGGCGATGCTGGGCGACGTGATCGTCGGCGAGCCGAAAGCCCTGATCGGTTTTGCCGGTCCGCGCGTGATCGAGCAAACCGTGCGTGAAAAACTGCCGGAAGGCTTCCAGCGCAGCGAGTTCCTGCTGGAACACGGTGCCATCGACATGATCATTCACCGTCAGGAGCTGCGTCCGCGTCTGGGCAACCTGCTGGCACAAATGATGGGCCTGCCGACGCCGAAATTCGTCGCCGCGCCAATCGAGCCAATCGTGGTTCCACCGGTGCCTGCCAACCTATGACCCAACGTACCCTTGGCGAGTGGCTCGCCTACCTTGAGCAGTTGCACCCTTCGGCCATCGACATGGGCCTTGAGCGCTCGCAACAGGTAGCGTCCCGCATGGGACTGGGCAAGCCGGCGCCTCGGGTGATCACGGTCACCGGCACCAACGGCAAGGGCTCTACCTGTGCCTTCGTGGCTTCGTTGCTGCGGGCGCAGGGCCTGAACGTCGGTGTCTACAATTCTCCGCACCTGCTGCGTTACAACGAGCGGGTGCAGGTCAATGGCGTCGAAGCCACTGACGCCGAGCTGTGCGAAGCCTTTGCTGCGGTAGAGGCGGGCCGTGGCGACACGTCACTGACCTATTTCGAAATGGGCACGCTCGCGGCGTTCTGGCTGTTTCAGCAAGCCAGTCTCGATGCGGTGGTGCTGGAAGTCGGCCTGGGTGGGCGTCTGGACACGGTCAACGTGGTTGATGCCGACATGGCGCTGGTCACCAGCATCGGTGTCGATCATGCGGATTACCTGGGTGATACCCGGGAATCCGTGGCTTACGAGAAAGCCGGCATCTTCCGCCAGGGCGCGCCTGCGCTCTGTGGCGATCTGAATCCGCCGCAACCGCTGCTGGATAAAGCGCGCGAGCTCAGCTGCCCGTTTTTCCTGCGTGGGCGCGATTTTGACCTCGGCATCACCGATCACAACTGGCAATGGCGCGGACTTGACGCGCAAGGGCGGGTGGTCGAGTTGCACGATCTGCCGTTGCTCGATCTGCCGATGGAAAACGCCGCGCTGGCGTTGCAGGCTTACCTGTTGCTCGGTTTGCCTTGGATCGACGCGCAGATTATTGATGCGCTGACAGCGACGCGGGTGGTGGGTCGTCTCGATCGCCGTCAGTTCGATTGGCAGGGCAAGCGCCTGAATCTGTTGCTGGATGTCGGGCATAACCCGCATGCGGCGGAGTATCTGGCTCGACGCCTGGCCAGCCGACCACCGGATGGCAAGCGTCTGGCGGTGTTCGGGTTGCTGGCGGACAAGGATCTGGATGGTGTTGTCGGCGAATTGAATGCTAGTGTCCAGCACTGGGCCGTCGCGCCGCTGGATTCGCCGCGAGCACGCCCGGTTGCCGATTTGCACGGGGCGTTGCAGAACCTTGGCGCCTCGGTAACGTCTTATGACAGTGTGGCCGCCGCCCTGGAAGGGCAGTGCGCACTGGCGACGAGCGACGACGAGATTCTGTTGTTCGGATCATTTTATTGTGTCGCCGAGGCCCTTGAATGGCTGGCCCGGCGCTCCACGGAGGAAGCGGCAAATGGCATTGCTGGATAAGGCCTACAAACAGCGCATGGTCGGCGCCCTGGTTCTGATCGCGCTGGCGGTGATTTTCCTGCCGATGATGTTTTCCCGTCAGGACGAACAGCGCCAGGTGACGGTCGAAGCCCCGGCTGCGCCGCACGCGCCTGCCGTGCCGCAAGTGCAGGTCGAACCGGTAGTTGTGCCCGAGCCGCAAGCATTGCCTCAAGAGCCAGTGCCGAGTGATGACGAAATCGCTCAGCAAGAAGCCCCGTCGGCGCCGATTGCACCCGTAGTGCCGGTTGCACCAGCACCTGCCGCCAAACCGGTCACTCCGGTGCCTGTGCCTGCCGCCAAGCCTACGACAGCACCTAGCCAGCCGATCACGGCCGCGCCAGGCAAGCCCGACACCACTCAAAGCCGTGTCGATGCCAATGGCCTGTCGGTCAGCTGGTCGGTGCAACTGGCCAGTCTGTCGAGCCGCGCCAGTGCCGAAAGCCTGCAGAAATCCCTGCGCAGCCAAGGCTACAACGCCTATATCCGCACCGCCGACGGCAAGAATCGAGTCTTTGTCGGACCGCTGATCGAGCGTGCAGAAGCCGATCGCCTGCGCGACTTGTTGAGCCGTCAGCAGAACCTCAAGGGTTTTGTCGTGCGTTTCCAGCCTGAGCGCGGCTAAAACTATCGAGCCGATTTGAAATGCACTGACAATCGCAGCTTACCGATAAGCATGGGCTCTGCTAAAATGCGCCGCCTTATCCGTCTGTAGGCTGCACTGTGCCATTTACCTGGGTTGACTGGGCGATCGTTGCGATCGTCGCCATCTCCGCTTTGATCAGTTTGAGCCGCGGCTTCGTCAAAGAAGCATTATCGCTGGTGACCTGGATCATCGCAGGGGTCGTCGCCTGGATGTTCGGTGGCTCATTGTCCGAGTACCTCGCCGGATACATCGAAACGCCATCGGCTCGTGTGATCACGGGCTGTGCCATCATGTTTGTCGCCACGTTAATCGTAGGCGCAATGATCAATTATCTTATCGGCGAGTTGGTACGTGTCACCGGGCTATCCGGGACCGATCGATTCCTCGGCATGGCCTTCGGCGCCGCGCGTGGCGTGTTGCTGGTGGTCGTGGCGGTCGGGCTGTTGAGCCTGGGGCCGGTACAGCAGGACGGGTGGTGGAAAGAATCACAGCTCGTGCCAAAATTTTTATTGGTCGCAGACTGGTCCAAAAACCTGATTCTCGGGTGGAGCAGTCAGTGGCTTGCCAGCGGTATCAGCGTACCCGCTGAGATACCGTTCAAGGACCACCTCTTGCCGATGGCCAAAACGCCTCAGTGAGTTGTGTTCAGTTCAGATCCATTAAGTAGGGGTTGCGTCGCATGTGTGGCATCGTCGGTATCGTCGGTAAGTCGAACGTCAATCAGGCGCTGTATGACGCGCTAACCGTCCTCCAGCACCGCGGCCAGGACGCTGCCGGTATTGTCACCAGCCATGATGGCCGGTTATTCCTGCGCAAGGACAATGGCCTGGTGCGTGACGTGTTCCATCAGCGTCACATGCAGCGCCTGGTCGGGCACATGGGCATTGGCCATGTGCGTTACCCGACCGCGGGCAGCTCGACCTCAGCCGAAGCTCAACCGTTTTACGTCAACTCGCCTTACGGCATCACCCTGGCGCATAACGGTAACCTGACCAACGTTGAACAACTGGCCAAGGAGATTTACGAATCTGACCTGCGCCACGTCAACACCAATTCCGACTCGGAAGTGCTGCTCAACGTGTTCGCACACGAACTGGCCCAGCGCGGCAAGTTGCAGCCAACCGAAGAAGACGTATTCGCTGCCGTCACCGACGTGCACAACCGTTGCGTCGGTGGCTACGCGGTCGTGGCGATGGTGACCGGTTACGGCATCGTCGGTTTCCGTGACCCGCACGGCATCCGCCCGATCGTCTTCGGCCAGCGTCACACCGACGAAGGCGTCGAGTACATGATCGCCTCCGAAAGCGTTTCCCTGGACGTGCTCGGCTTCACCCTGATTCGCGACCTGGCACCGGGCGAAGCGGTCTACATCACTGAAGACGGCAAGCTGCACACCCGTCAGTGCGCGACCAACCCGTCCCTGACCCCGTGCATCTTCGAACACGTCTACCTGGCGCGTCCGGACTCGATCATCGACGGCGTGTCGGTCTACAAGGCCCGTCTGCGCATGGGTGAGAAACTCGCCGAGAAGATCCTGCGCGAGCGTCCGGATCACGACATCGACGTGGTCATCCCGATCCCGGACACCAGCCGCACCGCAGCGCTTGAGCTGGCGAACCACCTGGGCGTCAAGTTCCGCGAAGGCTTCGTGAAGAACCGCTACATCGGCCGGACCTTCATCATGCCGGGTCAGGCGGCACGGAAAAAATCCGTACGCCAGAAGCTCAACGCCATCGAACTGGAATTCCGCGGCAAGAACGTGATGCTGGTGGACGACTCCATCGTTCGCGGCACCACCTGCAAGCAGATCATCCAGATGGCCCGTGAAGCCGGCGCCAAGAACGTCTACTTCTGCTCCGCGGCACCGGCCGTTCGTTACCCGAACGTCTACGGCATCGACATGCCGAGCGCCCACGAACTGATCGCCCACAACCGTTCGACCCAGGACGTCGCCGACCTGATCGGCGCTGACTGGCTGATCTATCAGGACCTGCCTGACTTGATCGAAGCGGTCGGCGGCGGCAAGATCAAGATCGAGAAGTTCGATTGCGCGGTGTTCGACGGCCAGTACGTGACCGGCGACGTCGACGAGGCTTACCTGAACAAGATCGAACAGGCACGTAACGATGCCTCCAAGGTCAAGACGCAGGCGGTCAGCGCGATCATCGATCTGTACAACAACTGAGTAACGAACAACCTCGCGGCTGGCCACTGTAGGAGCGAGCTTGCTCGCGATGGACGTCAACGATAACGCGGCAGCCCTGAATCAGAGCGCCGCCCTTGAGTTCTTCGCGAGCAAGCTCGCTCCTACTGCGGTGTATGTCTTTATTTGAGTAATGAATCAAGGAGTGGCGGCATGAGTCAGGATTGGGATGCCGGTCGGCTGGACAGCGACCTCGAAGGCGTAGCGTTCGATACCCTGGCCGTACGCGCCGGTCAGCACCGCACGCCGGAAGGTGAACACGGTGATCCGATGTTCTTCACTTCCAGCTATGTATTCCGTACGGCTGCCGACGCGGCCGCACGCTTTTCCGGGGAAGTGCCGGGCAACGTTTACTCGCGCTACACCAACCCGACCGTGCGCGCGTTCGAAGAGCGCATTGCCGCGCTGGAAAGCGCCGAGCAAGCCGTGGCCACCGCCACCGGCATGGCCGCGATCATGGCGGTAGTGATGAGCCTGTGCAGCGCCGGTGACCACGTGCTGGTCTCGCGCAGCGTGTTCGGCTCGACCATCAGCCTGTTCGAGAAATACTTCAAACGCTTCGGCATCGAAGTCGATTACGTGCCCCTGGCGGACTTGTCCGGTTGGGACGCGGCCATCAAGGCCAACACCAAATTGCTGTTCGTCGAGTCGCCCTCCAATCCGCTGGCCGAATTGGTGGACATCGCCGAGCTGTCGAAAATCGCTCACGCCAAAGGCGCGATGCTGGTGGTCGACAACTGCTTCTGCACCCCAGCCTTGCAGCAGCCGCTGAAGATGGGCGCAGACATCGTCGTGCACTCGGCAACCAAGTTCATCGACGGCCAGGGCCGTTGCATGGGCGGCGTGGTGGCCGGTCGCAGCGAGCAGATGAAAGAAGTCGTTGGCTTTTTGCGCACCGCAGGGCCAACCCTCAGCCCGTTCAACGCCTGGATCTTCCTCAAGGGCCTCGAAACCCTGAACCTGCGGATGAAGGCGCATTGCGCCAACGCCCAGCAGTTGGCCGAATGGTTGGAGCAGCAGGACGGCATCGAGAAAGTCCATTACGCCGGCCTCAAGAGCCATCCGCAGCACGAGTTGGCCCTGCGTCAGCAGAAGGGCTTCGGCGCCGTGGTGAGTTTCGAAGTGAAGGGCGGCAAAGAGGGCGCCTGGCGCTTTATCGATGCGACTCGCCTGATTTCGATCACCGCCAACCTGGGCGATACCAAGACCACCATCACGCACCCGAGCACCACCTCCCACGGCCGTCTGGCGCCGCAAGAGCGTGAAGCGGCGGGCATTCGTGACAGCCTGATCCGTATCGCCGTCGGCCTCGAAGACGTGGCAGACCTGCAAGCCGATCTGGCGCGCGGGTTGGCTGCCTTGTGATCGAGATGTCGACGCCCACCTCTGGCACCAATGGCCGCGTTGCACTGGTCACCGGTGCTGCGCGGGGCATTGGGCTCGGGATCGCTGCCTGGTTGATCAGCGAAGGCTGGCAGGTGGTGCTGACCGACCTGGATCGCGTGCGCGGCTCCAAAGTGGCGAAGGTGCTCGGCGACAACGCCTGGTTCATCGCCATGGATGTCTCGAACGAGGGGCAGGTGGCGCTGGGCGTCGCCGAGGTGTTGGGGCAGTTCGGGCGTCTGGATGCGCTGGTGTGCAACGCGGCGGTGGCCGATCCGCACAACATCACCCTGGAAAGCCTCGATTTGGCCTACTGGAATCGGGTGCTGGCGGTGAACCTCAGCGGGCCGATGCTGTTGGCCAAGCACTGTGCGCCGTACCTGCGCGCTCACAGCGGTGCAATCGTCAACCTGGCCTCGACCCGTGCCGGGCAGTCGGAACCTGACACAGAAGCGTACGCGGCGAGCAAGGGCGGCCTGTTGGCCCTGACTCACGCGTTGGCCATCAGCCTGGGCCCTGAGATTCGTGTGAATGCGGTCAGCCCCGGATGGATCGATGCGCGGGATCCCTCCGCGCGACGTGCCGAGCCACTGACCGAGGCCGACCATGCCCAGCATCCGGCGGGCAGGGTAGGGACGGTCGAAGACGTGGCGGCGATGGTGGCCTGGCTGCTGTCGAAGAACGCCGGTTTTGTCACGGGCCAGGAGTTCGTGGTCGACGGGGGCATGACCAAGAAGATGATTTACAGCGAGTAGGCTGTCTTCAACATTGATGTTGAATGTACCGCCGCCTTCGCGAGCAAGCCCGACCCCACATTTGAAATGCATTCCCCTGTGGGAGCGGGCTTGCTCGCGAAGGCGGTCGGTCTGTTGCCAGCGCCCTGAATGACATGATTTTGTCTTTTTCAGAAAAACTTCAAGCGGGCTATTGACTTAGCTTCGATACCTGCGTAAATTTCGCGGCCTCAGAGAAGCAAAGGGTGATTAGCTCAGCTGGGAGAGCGTCTGCCTTACAAGCAGAATGTCGGCGGTTCGATCCCGTCATCACCCACCACTTCTTGAGTCTTGCGAAAGCAGGAAGGAAGCTGTAAAAAGCCTCCACCGACGCGCAGCGGTAGTTCAGTCGGTTAGAATACCGGCCTGTCACGCCGGGGGTCGCGGGTTCGAGTCCCGTCCGCTGCGCCATATTTTCCGAGTCAGAGTTGTCTGGTTCGAGATTGAAAAGCCTCGGAGCTTTCCAGTCAGACGAGTTACTTGGACGCAAGTCCAAAGCGATACGCAGCGGTAGTTCAGTCGGTTAGAATACCGGCCTGTCACGCCGGGGGTCGCGGGTTCGAGTCCCGTCCGCTGCGCCATATCTGCTTCAAGGCCCACTGAACGCCTTGGAGCTACGAAGAAAGCCGCTGGCTTATTCGAGTCGATAGCAAAGACCCTGGTCGAAAGACCGGGGTTTTTTGTGCCTGCGATTTGGCTTTTCTCTCAATCTCTCCGCTTCACCTCTTTGCGTCCGCCAATTCACGCGGTCAAGCGATGAATCCTGTCTTTTTTTAACAAATCCCCTCAGCGGCGCTCAATCCCGGCTACATAGGGCCTGTACGGCCGAAATGCTTGCCTCTTCACCCACTGATTAAAGCTTTTCCTTGGGGTAAATCGCACAAAGGGCTTGGATTGGAGTCACATCACTAATTAGAATGAGTCGCATTTAAAATATTTCTTCGCGCAGGGTTTCTTCGATGAGTGATGCAGCGATGCCGGCGGCGCAAAACTTCCATGACTTGTACCGTGACCATCGCGGCTGGCTGGAAAGCTGGTTGAGACGACGCATGAGCAATGGCAATGATGCGGCGGACCTGAGCCAGGATACGTTCGTGCGCCTGCTCGCCAGCTCGCAGAGCATTGCCGACCTGCAGGAGCCCCGCGCCTATCTGGCAACCGTCGGCAAGCGGCTGCTGGCCAACTTCTATAAGCGGCGCAGCCTCGAGCAGGCTTACCTCGATGCCTTGGCGCTGCTGCCCGAGGACTGCGTGCCGTCGCCCGAGCAACGCTGGATCCTGCTGGAAACCCTGCAAGCCTTGGACGAGTTGCTCGACGGATTACCGACCGCAGTGCGCCGGGCGTTTCTCTGGAGTCAGCTGGAAGGCCTGGGTTATCACGAGATCGCCGAGCGTCTGCAAGTCTCCGAACGGACGATCAAGCGCTACATGGCGCAAGCCTACGAACATTGCCTGCTGGTGGATTTGTGATCGGTTCGACCCCTTCGTCTGAAGCCCGGCAGGTCGTGCGGGCTGCCGCCCAATGGCTGGCGCTGATGGAATCCGGCGCTGCCAATGAACGCGACCGGGACAATCTGCAACGCTGGCGTGACAGCCATCCCAGTCACGAACAGGCCTGGCAGAAAGCTCAGCTCCTGCGTCAACGTTTTGCCGACCTGCCGTCAGCCTTGGCGATGGCCAGTCTGGATCGGCCACAGGCCAGTCGGCGCACGGTGCTCAAGCGTGCCGTTGGCGCGGTGGCGTTGGTGCCGGCCGCCTGGCTGATCAGTCGACAGTTGCCTCTGGAGGTCTGGCGTGCCGACCTGCGGACGGCGACCGGGGAGGGCAAGAAGGTCCAGTTGGCCGATGGCAGCTCGCTACAATTGAATACCGCCAGTGCCGTCGATGTGGATTTGAAGAGCCGGCATCTGCGGCTGGTGGAAGGTGAAATAGCGTTGAATGTGCCCGGGATCACGCCGTTGACGATCCAGACGCATTTCGGGCAAGTGGTCGTCAGTCAGAGCCAGGTGTGCGTCCGTCAGGGGCAGGCAGGCTGCAAGGTGTCGGTGCCCAAAGGCAGGGTGCAATTGCAGCCGTTGCGCGGGCCGGTCTTTTCATTGCGTGCAGGTCAGCAAGTCAATCTGCAAGCGATGGGCGCCGGAAGCGTAGAACCCTTCGATGTGCTGGCCCCAGGCTGGCGCGACGGTGTGTTGATGGCGCAGAACCAGCCGCTGGGGGATTTTCTGCGCGAGCTCAGCACCTACCGTCCGGGCTTGCTGCGCTGGGAACCGGAGCTTGAATCCCTGCGCGTCACCGGCAGTTTTCGGCTGGAAGACACCGATCGCATCCTCGTGCTGCTGGCGGCCAGCCTGCCGCTGGAGGTGCACATGCGAACCCGCTATTGGGTCACGTTGCTGCCGCGCAAAAAAGTTGCTTGAGGCGTGTCCCTTTTTTTCGCGTCGCTTGTCATTCAAGGCAAGTGAAACGAAATCAGAGAGATTCTCAATGCCCGTAGTGATGCCCTGCAGTACGCGTCTGGGTTCTTCCAGGCTGCGCCCGTTGATGCACTTGAGTCTGTTGTTGAGCCTGAGTGCCTGTCCGTTGTTCATCACGGCAGGTTGGGCCGATGACGCGCCACGACGCAGTTATCAGGTGCCGGCAGGAAGCCTCAGCGCCGCGTTGACCCGTTTCGCCGGATTGGCCGGGGTCAACCTTTCGGTGGATCCTGCACTGGTCAGTGGTCGCAACAGCCCCGGGCTTTCCGGGGAGTTCGCGGTCGAGGAGGGCTTCGCGCGACTGTTGCAGGGTTCCGGTCTGCAACTGCAACCCGTGGGCGAACAGGCCTACATCCTGACCCCGGCGCCAGACAGCAGCAGCCTGCAACTGGGCGCCACCTCGATTGTCGGTGCCACTGATTCGGAACATGGCGAGCCGTATGCCGGCGGCCAGATTGCGCGTCGCGGTTCGCAAGGCATGCTCGGCTCTAAAGATTTCATGGAGACGCCGTTCAGCATCACCACCTACACCAGCGAGGCGATCGAAAACCTCCAGGCCCGCACCTTGGGCGACCTGGTGGCCAGCGATCCTTCGGTTCGTGCCACCAACCCGGCGGGCGGACGTTACGAGCAGTTCACCATTCGCGGGTTGAGCCTGTTCAACAGTGATGTTTCCTACAACGGCCTCTACGGCGTCTTGCCGACCTACACGATCGACATGGAGATGGCCGACCGCGTCGACATCCTCAAAGGCCCTAGCCAGCTGATCAACGGCATTTCGCCGCGGGGCAGTGTGGGGGGCGGGATCAACGTGGTGCCCAAGCGCGCCACCGACGCGCCCATCACTTCGTTCACCGGCAGCTACGCTTCCGACAGCCAGGTCGGCGGTGCGGTGGATGTCGGTCGACGCTTCGGTGAAGACAACAAGTTCGGTCTGCGTTTCAACGGCGTGAAGCAGTCCGGCGACACCGAATGGGATCACCAGAATGTCGATCGCGAGATGGCCGTACTGGGTCTGGATTTTCGCGGTGAACGCCTGCGGCTCTCGACCGACATCGGGCGCACCGAGCGTGATACCGATGCCCCGCAGGAGCGCGTGCAGGTTGGCCCGAACGCGCAGGTTCCGCATGCCAGCGATGTGCGTCGCAACTATGCGCAGCCCTGGAGCAAGGCGAGCACCAACGACACCTTCGGCACGGTGAACGGCGAATTTGATGTCAGCGACAACGTCATGCTGTACGGCGGTGTGGGCGCGCGTAAAAGTAACCATGACTTCCTTCGGCATGCCGTTGCGGTCACCAACAACGCGGGCGATTTCAGCGTTCTGCCGCGTGATTTCACCCGTGACGAAAATGTCCGGACGGCCACGGCAGGGGTGCGCAACTGGTTCCATACCGGCCCGGTGAGCCATGAAGTCAACCTCGCTGCCAGCTACTTCTACATGGACTTTGAAAACGGCGGCGCCCGTTATGGCGCGGCCAACAGCAATATCTACAACCCGGTGGAAACGCCGACGCCTTCCAGGCCTACACGACAGGATTCGAAGGTCTATACCGAGAACCGCTTCAGCGGCGTGGCGTTGTCCGACACCCTGGGCTTCTTCGATGACCGCGTGCTGCTGACCCTCGGTGCTCGCTGGCAGCGGGTGAAGGTGGACGATTGGACGGATAACGTCAAAGGTGACACCGCCTACGATGAGGAAAAAGTCTCGCCGTCGGGCGGCATCCTCTTCAAGGCCACCGACAAGCTGTCGCTGTACGCCAACTACATGGAAGGCCTGAGCCAAGGCAAGATCGCACCGTCCACTTCGGTGAACGAGGACGAGATCTTCCCGCCGTTCATCAGCCGCCAGGTCGAAGTCGGCGCCAAGTATGACGCGGGTCCGTTCGCCGTGACCGCCGCGGTGTTCCGGATCAAGCAGCCCGCCTACGAGACCAACGCCACGACGCGCGTTTTCGGCCCGAACGGCAAGCGTGAGAACACCGGTGTGGAAGTCAGCATGTTCGGTGAGCCGATCGATGGTTTCCGCCTGCTCGGCGGTGTCATGTACATCGACAGCGAATTGACCAACACCACCGGCGGCACCTTCGACGGCAACCGCGCGCCGGCCACGCCGAAATACAACGTCAACCTGGGCGCCGAGTGGGACGTGCCGCACGTACAGGGCCTGACCCTGACCAGCCGCGGCATCTATTCCAGCTCGCAGTACCTGGACCAGTCCAACGTCAAGGAAATCGATTCCTGGACGCGCATGGATGTCGGCGCACGCTACGCGTTCAAGGTCGAGCAAAAGAACGTCACCCTGCGCGCCAACGTCGAGAACGTCGCGGACAAACGCTACTGGAGCTCTGCCGGTGCTTCGGATGACAGCGAGCCAGGCTTGACGCTGTCGACCCCGCGCACCTACCTCCTTTCGGCAACCGTCGACTTCTGATTCACCCGTGTCATGCGCCCCAGGGAACGGGGCGCCATCGTTGGACCATGACCTGATCCGTACTGAGGAAGGACATATGCACACCGTCAGTTAAATGAAAGATCCCGACACTGACATATAAGTTGCCGATACCGAAGTTGTCAGCTGTATTAAAGATCATGGCTAGATCATGGCTAGATCATGGCGCATTAGATGTTTATACCAGGTTAATTAACTTGGTTTTTTGCGTGCCTGAATATTTTTAAACTAGTCAAATTCGCTATATGTAGATGTCCAAATAATTCGTAAGAATTAGTTGCAACAACTTCTTAATGAGAATAAGTTGCATATCGAATTTAAGGAGGGTGGACCGATGTTGAATGATGGCGTATTGCACTCTAAACCTTTGCAAAAAACCAATGCCGACTATCTGGCTCGACAAAGCAAGTTTGAATCTAATGTGCGCAGTTATCCACGCAAGTTGCCGCTGGCCATTGCCAAGGCACACGGGCTATGGGTGACCGACGTCGAGGGCAATACTTACCTCGACTGCCTGGCCGGCGCCGGTACGTTGGCCCTGGGGCACAATCACCCGGCCGTTATGGCCAGCCTCGACAGCTTCCTTGCTTCCGGCTTGCCGATGCACACGCTGGACCTGACCACCACGGTCAAGGACGCTTTCAGCGAAACCTTGCTCAGTTTGCTGCCCAACCAGGGTCGCGATTACTGCCTGCAGTTTTGCGGGCCGTCCGGGGCGGATGCGGTGGAAGCGGCGCTGAAGCTGGCCAAGACCTACACCGGGCGCAACAACATCATCAGTTTCTCAGGCGCTTACCATGGCATGACCCACGGCGCCCTGGCCCTGACCGGCAACACTGCGCCAAAAAACGCCATCGCCAGCCTGATGCCGGGTGTGCAGTTCATGCCGTACCCCCACGAATACCGTTGCCCGCTGGGCATTGGCGGTGAGGCCGGTGTCGAGGCCTTGACCCACTATTTCACCCAGTTCATCGAAGACGTCGAAAGCGGCGTGTCGCTGCCGGCGGCGGTGATCCTCGAAGCGGTGCAGGGTGAGGGCGGCGTCAACAGTGCCCCGGCGAGCTGGCTGCGGGCAATCCGCGAGGTGACGCGCAAGCACGGTATCCTGCTGATCCTCGACGAAGTGCAAACCGGTTTCGGCCGTACCGGCAAGATGTTTGCCTTCGAACACGCCGACATCGAGCCGGACCTGATCGTCATGTCCAAAGCCGTCGGTGGCGGTTTGCCGATGGCGGTGCTGGGCATCCGTCGTGAATTCGATGCCTGGGAACCCGGCAACCACGCCGGCACCTTCCGCGGCAATCAGATGGCCATGGCCGCCGGGCTGGCGACGTTGCAGGTGCTGCAACAGCAAAACCTCGCGGCCCAGGCCGAGCGTCGTGGCCAGTGGCTCAAGGACCGGCTGGTCGAGTTGCAGGCGCATTATCCGGCCCTTGGCCAGGTGCGCGGTCGTGGCCTGATGCTCGGCATCGAGATCGTCGACGAACGTCAGCCGGCTGATCGCCACGGGCATTTCCCGATGGACCCGGCGCTGGCCGTGGCCATTCAGCAACAGTGCTTCAAACAAGGCCTGTTACTGGAACGCGGTGGACGCAAGGGCAATGTCATTCGCTTGTTGCCGCCGTTGATTATCGACGATGAACAATGCCAACAAGTGATCCAGCGTTTTGATAACGCCGTGGCGGCCGCGTTAGTGCAATTACGCCCTTAATCGAAGTTGCACCAACACTCCGCCAGGTTGCAGTTTGATGGCGCTGGTGTGGGTAACTTTGATCGTCGTCTGATTATTTATCAGGTTCAATCAAGTGATGTCGTTACGTGGGGTTCTATCGGCTGTTAAACCGGTCGGGCAGCAACTAATTTTTTCGCCATATAACGTATCCAGTGACCTCGCAGGTTACTGTGGAGCACCCATGAATCATCCGAATCGCAGTGTGTTACCCAACATGGTCAGTGAACTAGCAACAACGTGCGCGTTGCTTAATTGCTTGATCAAAGAGTTCGCCTTGCCGGAAAACTGCCTCAGTTACAGTTGGCCGACGCAGATGCAAGGCATCGCCCCGGGCAGTTACCTCGAGGGCCTGGAATGGAAGGGCATTCCGCTGACCATCAAGTTGCCCAACCAGCAGCAGTTCTTTGTGATGGTCGACCGCCGTGATGGTCTCGGCAGTCACCGTTACCTGTCGGACGTCTATGCCCGACGCGGTGACGGCGACTGGTCGTGCCTGGGGTTTGCCGAGTTCGTCGAGCAGTTGCTCGCGGCGTGCGAACACATGACCCGCGCCAGCAACGACGAGTTGCTCGATCAGGTGCTGCAAAGCCAGTTGCTGACCGCGGCCATCGTCGGCCACAACACCCCGAAGGACGCCGACCCGCTCAGCGACTACCTCGCCAGCGAACAGGGCTTGTGGTTTGGTCACCCGAACCACCCGGCTCCCAAGGCGCGGCTGTGGCCCGCTCATTTGGCCCAGGAAACCTACGCCCCGGAATTCCAGGCGCGCACCGCGTTGCACTTGTTCGAAGTGCCGCTGGGAGGCCTGAGCGTCGGCGCCAACGGCTTGAGCAAAGCCCAGGTGTTGGCCGGTTTTGCCGATCAGTCACAGGCACGGCCGGGGCACGCGGTGATCTGCATGCACCCGGTACAAGCGCAATTGTTCATGCAGGACAGCCGGGTACAGCGTTTGCTGAAATCCAAAGACATCGTCGATCTGGGTGCCACGGGGCTGTTGGCCAATCCCACGGCGTCGATCCGCACGTGGTACATCGAGGGCCATGAGTTCTTCATCAAGGGTTCGCTGAACGTACGCATCACCAACTGCGTGAGGAAAAACGCCTGGTACGAGCTGGACAGCGCACTGTTGATCGACCGCGTGTTCCGCAACCTCCAATTAACTCAACCCGAGACCCTCGGCGGGTTGTCGGTGGTGGCCGAGCCCGGCCTGTTGAGCTGGGCGCCACAGCAGGCCAGCGAAGCCGACAATCATTGGTTCCGCGAGCAAACCGGGGCGATCCTGCGCGAGAACTTCTGCCTCGACACCGGCACCGACTGCAGCATCATGGCCGGTACGCTGTTCGCCAGAGGCCTGCATCTGCGGCCGTTGGTGCATGAATTCCTCACCCGCTTCAACGGCAACGACATCGACGACCAACAGCTGTTGAGCTGGTTCGATGATTATCAGGCGCTGCTGCTGCGCCCGGTGCTGTCGCTGTTCTTCAATCACGGCATCGTCATGGAGCCGCATTTGCAGAACAGCGTGCTGGTGCACGACAACGGTCGTCCGCAACGCCTGCTGCTGCGGGATTTCGAAGGGGTCAAACTGACTGACGAACTGGGCGCCTCGCGGATCGACGCCGACGTGCATCCACGGGTGCGAGAGTCACTTCTGTATTCCCGCCAGCAAGGCTGGAACCGCATCGTCTATTGCCTGTTCGTCAACAACTTGTCCGAAGCCGTGCTAGCCCTGAGCTGGGAACGTCCGCACCTGGCGCCGCTGATGTGGCAACGGGTCGAGCAGCAGTTGATCAGCATCCGGTCCGAATTGACCCGCGCTGCGCCAGAACTGGATGCACTGATCGCCGGCCAGCCCATTGCCTGCAAGACCAACCTGAAAGTCCGTCTCGCGGCCAAGGCTGATCGCCAGGCTGGTTACGTCACGCTGGTGTCCCCGTGGGGCAAGGAGATCCCGCATGGATAAGCTGCCCGACACGGTATTGGCGGCCATCGACAAGGCCCGCAGCCAACACGAAGACCCGCTGGCGCTGTTCATCTACGACCTCGATGCGCTGAAACAGCACGTGACCCAGGTGATGGCGGCACTGCCCGAAGGTGTGGAACTGTATTACGCGATCAAGGCCAACAGCGAACCGCAGATCCTCGCCACCGTGGCGCCGTTGGTGCACGGGTTCGAGATTTCCTCCGGCGGCGAGATCGAACGCCTGCAGGCGTGCCCGACGCATAAACCGTTTGTCTTTTCCGGCCCCGGCAAACTGGATTCCGATTTGCGCTCGGCCCTGCAGCATCAGGTCGAAGCGATTCACATCGAGAGCCTGAATGAAATCGTCCGCCTGCAACGGCTGGCACTGGAAGCGGGGCGTGTGCAGGACGTGTTGCTGCGCATCAACCCTGAACTGCCGTCGCCGCTGTCGAGCAAACTGGCGATGGCCGGCACCGCCACGCCCTTCGGCATCGACGAGTCAGAGCTGGCGCAAGCCGTGAGTTGGGTGGATAACGCCAGCCATCTGCGGCTCAAGGGCTTCCATGTGCACGCGATGTCCCATCAGTCGTTGGTGGAACGTCACGAACAACTGCTCGACCTGTACCTGGAACGCTGGCCGCAATGGAAGGCATTGTCGGCCAATCCGGCGACGATCACCCACCTGAATGTCGGCGGCGGTATCGGCGTAAATTACCTCGGCCCGCAGCAGTTCGATTGGCAGCGCTTGTGCGCGCACCTGGGCGAGTCCCTGGCGGCGTGTGCCGATGCACCGATCGTGCGCTTCGAGCCCGGGCGATTCATCAGTGCTTACTGCGGCTACTACGCCATTGAAGTGCTGGACAGCAAAACCAGTCACGGCAAGCACTTTCTGGTGTGTCGTGGCGGCACTCATCATTTCCGTCTGCCGGTTGCGCAGGGGCACGATCACCCGGTCATTCACCTGCCCAGGTATCACGCGGCACCAAGCGCGTTACAACAGCAATGGACCGTGGTCGGGCAACTCTGCACGCCCAAGGATGTGCTGAGTCGCGATTGCCCGCTGACCGGTGTGGAAGTCGGCGACATGCTGGTGCTGCCGCTGGCGGGGGCTTATGGCTACAACATCTCCCACGCCGATTTTCTTTGTCATCCGCGACCGCCACAGCTGTTTGTAGGAGGCGCGTCTTGGGTTTGACGTTTGCCGTTTCGCGCTGGTTGGTGGTGGTCAATGTGCTGTTGGGCACGTTGACCGTCAGCCTCAATAACAGCTCGCTCAACCCGGCGTTGCCGGCGTTCATGAGTGCCTTCGACATCGGTCCGCTGCTGGCCACCTGGATCGTCGCCGCGTTCATGGTGAGCATGGGCATGACCATGCCGCTCACCAGTTTTCTCAGCCAACGGATGGGGCGCAAGCGTCTCTATCTGTGGGGTGTGGCGCTGTTTGTCTGCGGCTCGCTGATGGGCGCGCTGGCGGACTCCATCGCGCTGGTGATTACCGCCCGCGTGGTGCAAGGGATTGCCAGTGGGCTGATGATTCCGTTGTCGCTGGCGATCATTTTCTCGGTGTACGCCAAAGGCGAGCGGGGCAGGGTGACCGGTCTGTGGGGCGCGGCGGTGATGCTGGCGCCGGCGTTGGGGCCGTTGTGCGGCAGCCTGATGCTGGAGTGGTTCAGCTGGCGTTCGCTGTTCCTGATGAACGTGCCGATTGGCCTGGTAGCGCTGATTCTCGGCGTGGCGGTGCTTCCCGCTTCTGAAGCATCCGAGCGCAAACCGTTCGACCTCGCAGGTTACCTGCTGATCGCGGCGGGCATTGGTCTGCTGATGATTGCTGTCGGTCGTCTGCGCCACGCCGAAGCCCTCACCGATCCGCTCAACCTCGGCATGTTGCTAGTGGCAATCCTGTGCCTGGTCGCGTTTGTGCGACTGGAACTGAACCGGACTTCGCCGCTGCTCAACCTGCGCATCTTTGCCCTGCGTGGCTATCGCTTGAGCGTGATCATCGCGGTGGTGCAGTCGGTCGGCATGTTCGAGTGCCTGGTGCTGTTGCCGCTGCTGGTGCAAGTGGTGATGGGTTACAGCGCCATCTGGACCGGTCTGTCGCTGCTGTGCACCGCGCTGTTTGCCAGTCTGTTCGGGCATCTCGGCGGGCGCTGGCTGGATCGGCACGGGCCACGGGGCGTGGTGCTCTGGGGACTGTTGCTGACCGGGGCCGCGACACTGGGCCTGGGCATGATTGGGGCCAGTGCCTCCATCGGCGTGGTGTTTTTCCTGATGATGGTTCGCGGTGCCGGGCTCGGTTTGTCGTACATCCCGATTACCACCGCCGGGCTCAATGCCTTGCCCGAACCGATGGTCACCCAGGGCGCGGCGATGAACAACATTTCCCGGCGCCTCGTGTCGTCACTGGCCATCGTCATCGCCTCGCTGTGGCTCGAATTCCGTCTGGGCGACGGGCTTCCTTCCGCCGGCACGCCGGGCGCGATCAGTGAAGTGTTCATGGCCACCGGCATCCTCATCCTGCTGGCGCTGCCCTGCGCCTGGCGTTTTCCCGTTCACGCATCCGACGAGCCGGCCGAGGCACTGCCCCCGGCCCTCGAACACCGTTAATTCTTTAATCAAAGGTATGACAATGGCGACCTCATCTCAGGCAACACCTCAGGCTCAAGATCGCGCGCCAGGCGTCTGGCTGGCGAGTGCCGACACGCAGCGCTACCAACAAGTGGAGCAGCGGGTAGTCGGTCAACTGCTGCAAACCCTGCTGTACGAAAACGTGCTGCCGTACCGTCATTCACCGTTGGCTGGCAGCCAATACCGTTTTGTCGTCAGCGGCCTCGATGCCCGGCAACAACCGGTGGAGTATCACTGCACAGGCCTGCTCAGCGCCAGTTTCGAACTGATCCGCCTCGATTACGCAAGCCTGGAGCGCGTGGATGCCAATGGCAAGCACAGCCAACCGCACCTGCATCAGGCGTTGGCCGAACTGCTGAGCGAGCTTCAAAACAGCCCGCACTTGCCACGCTTCACCCATGAACTGGAACAAACCCTGCTCAAGGATCTGCAATCGCGCAGCCAGGGTTATCAAGCGAACGTGCCAAGCCATCAACTGGACGTCGATGCGCTGGAACAGCACTTCATGGACGCCCACAGCTATCACCCTTGCTACAAGTCGCGCATCGGTTTCTCGCTGAAAGACAACGCCAGTTACGGGCCGGAATTTGCCGCACCTGTCGCCATTGTGTGGCTGGCAGTGGCGAAAACCTGCGGGGCGATGAACGTCTCCCGGCACCTGGATTACGACGAATTCATCCAGCAGGAATACGGCCTTCAGCGCTGGCAGGAACTGGCTGAAAGCCTCACCGACCAAGGCAAGTCAATGGGCGATTACTGGCTGATGCCGGTGCACCCGTGGCAGTGGGAAAACGTCATCGTTCCGGTGTTCTACCCGGAGCTGGTCAGCGGTGAAGTGATCCATTTGGGCACCACGAACGATCGCTATCAAGCACAGCAATCGATCCGCACCCTGGCCAACGTCACGGACAAACAGCGGCCTTACGTCAAGCTCGCGCTGAGCATGACCAACACCTCCAGCACGCGCATTCTGGCCCGGCACACGGTGATGAACGGCCCGATCATCACCGACTGGCTGCACCAGTTGATCCGCAGCGACAGCACCGCCCGCGACCTGGGTTTTGTGATCCTCTGCGAGGTGGTCGGTGTCAGCTTCGACTACGATCACCTGCCCGCCACGCGCATGTCCCAGGCCTACGGCACGATGGGCACGCTGTGGCGCGAAAGCATTCATCAATACCTGGAAGACGATGAACAAGCGGTGCCGTTCAATGGCTTGAGCTCCGTGGACAATCGCTACGGCGACGGTGAACAGACACCGTTTATTGACACCTGGATCAAGCAATACGGCCTGCACGCCTGGACCCGCCAACTGCTGCAAGTCGCGGTGTCGCCGATCATTCACATGCTCTACGCCGAAGGCATTGGCATGGAATCCCACGGCCAGAACATCGTGCTGATCGTCAAACAGGGCTGGCCACAACGCATCGCCCTGAAAGACTTCCACGACGGCGTGCGCTATTCACCGCAACACCTCGGTCGCCCCGAGTTGGCCCCGACCCTGGTGCCGCTGCCCGCCAGCCACGCCAAGCTCAACCGCAACTCGTTCATCCTCACCGACGACGTCGATGCGGTACGCGACTTCTCCTGCGACTCGTTCTTTTTCATCGCCCTGGCCGAGATGGCGATCTTCCTGCATCAGCACTATCAACTGGCCGAAACCGAGTTCTGGCAGATGACCGCCGAGGTGATCACCGGTTACCAGGCTGAACATCCGCAACACCGCGCGCGGTATGAGTCGTTCGACGTGTTTGCGCCGTTCTATGAAGTCGAAGAACTGACCAAGCGCCGCCTGCTGGGCGATGGCGAACGTCGGTTCAAATCGGTGCCGAATCCGCTGCACGCTTTCCGGCCGCAATCATGCTGAGGACCAATCTGCTCAAGCAGAAACTCAGTGCCGGTGCGCCGGCCTATGGCCTGATCAGTTCGATTCCGTCGCCAGCGGCCATCGAATTGATTGCCGAAGCCGGTTTCGATTTCGTGATCATCGACATGGAACACGTGCTGATCAATCCCGAGACCGTGGAGAACATGATCCGCACCGCCGAGAGCTATGCGATCACGCCGTTGGTGCGGGTCGCGGACCTCAACCCGAAAACCCTGCTGCGCCTGCTCGATGGCGGCGCCCAGGGCATTGTGTTGCCGATGATCGAAGGCCCCGAGCCTTTGGCCGAGAGCATTCGCGCCTGCAAATACCACCCGCTGGGCGGCCGCAGCCTGAATGCCGGGCGTCCTGGTGCGTTTGGCAAGCACAGCCTGGCGGAGTACATCGGGCTGGCCAATGAGCAAATCATGATGGTGGCGATGATCGAAAGCGCCGAAGGCGTGAGGCGCGCGGCGGAGATTGCCGCCGTGCCCGGCCTCGACATGATTCTTGAAGGCGCCGCGGATTTATCGCAATCGCTGGGCCTGCCTTGGCAGATCGACCGGCCCGAGGTGCAGCAAGCGCTGCTCGCCAGTTGGCAAGCCGCCGACGCCGCGGGCGTGCCGTATTGCGCGATTCCACGCCAGCCGGGCGACCACGAACGGTGGTTGAGCCGGGGCGTTAAAAGTTTTGTTTTGGGTGACGAGCGTGGCATCGCTTTTCGTGCCCTCCAGGCCAGATTGGCCGCCACTTCAGCAGAAGGAAAATAACCCGATGAACTTCACCACAATGGCCGCCGACAGAGTGATGCAGGATCTGGTCGATTGTTTGCTGGCCGAGCATTTTTTCGGGACCGAACCGCTGAACCTGAAGGTGCCCGCAGCGGGCCAGCCGTTCACCGGTTTGAGCCTGTGGGAATGGCGAAACGAGCCGCAGGGTTCGATCTTCGTGGCCCTGCGTCCCGGCATCACCCAGCAATGGGAAAAAGTACCGGGCACGCCGGTGTTCGGTCGGCAGAATGAGCAACTGACGGCGCTGTCGCCCGAAGCCTTCATGACTCAGGTGCTGGCCGGGATGACCGATCGCTATCAGGACAATGAAAAAGGCTTTGCGCTGTTCCTCGACGTGCTGCGCACCAGCGTCCGCCAAACCGAGTTGTCCCTGGCGCACAAGGTCGACAGCGAACGCTTGCTGGAAAAGAGCAACGCGGATTTTTTCCTGACCATGGAGCAGTGGGCTTCGCTGCGTGATCGTCCCTACCATCCGCTGGCCAAAGCCAAGCAGGGTCTGGACGATGCGGAATATCAGCAGTACCAGGCGGAATTCGCCCGGCCAGTGGCGCTGAACTGGGTCGCCATCGACCGCACGTTGCTGCAATGCGGCGACGGTGTGACCGACCTGGCGCAGCATAATCCCGCCGAATATGTGCTGCCGTTCGCGTTACAGACCGGCCTGCAACACGAGATGCAACAACGGGGCATTGGCGATAGCCACATCGCGCTGCCGGTGCACCCGTGGCAGTTCGAGCACGTGCTGGAGGCGCAACTCAGCGATGCCTTCGCCAGGGGTGATTGCCATCGACTGGACTTTACCGACGGTGATTTCTTCGCCACCTCGTCATTGCGCTCGATGACGCCGTGCTTCAACAGCGCTGACTACCTCAAGTTGCCGATGGCGATCTATTCCCTCGGCGCCTCGCGTTATTTGCCGGCGGTGAAAATGATTAACGGCGGCTTGAGTGAAAAGTTGCTGCGTCAGGCGCTGGGCAAAGATCAAACCCTGCAACAGTCCTTGCACCTGTGCGACGAAACCAAGTGGTGGGCCTTCATGCCGCCGGACGCCACGCTGTTCGACGAAGCGCCACGTCATCTGTCAGCCATGGTCCGTGGTTATCCGCCAGCGTTGCTGGAAGATCCGGACACCCGACTGGTGCCGATGGCCGCCCTCGGTACACCGTTGCCCGGCAGCAACCAGCACTTCTTCGATGACTGGATGGCCTACCGCCAATTGCCGGCCAATACCACTTCGGTGATGACGCTGTTCCGCGAGCTGTGCCACAGCTTCTTCGAGATCAACCTGCGGATGTTCCGCATCGGCATGCTCGGTGAAATCCATGGGCAGAACGCGGTGCTGGTGTGGAAGGCCGGTTACGCCCAAGGGCTGTTGCTGCGCGATCACGATTCGTTGCGCATTTTCGTGCCATGGCTGGAGCGCAACGGCCTGGCCGATCCGGCGTATCGATTGAAGAAGGGCCACGCCAACACCCTGTATCACGAGCGTCCGGAAGACCTGTTGTTCTGGTTGCAGACCCTCGGCATTCAGGTCAACTTCCGCGCGATCATCGATACCTTGGCGCAGGTTTACGCGTTGCCAGCCACCGCGTTGTGGACGGCAATGGGCGAAGTATTGAACGAGTTGATTGACACCATCGACTTCGACACCGAAGCTCGGGCGATGATTAAACAGCAATTGTTCGAAGCACCCCACTGGCCGCAGAAATTGCTGCTCACGCCGATGATCGAGCGCGCGGGCGGCCCCGGCAGCATGCCGTTCGGCAAAGGCCAGGTGGTGAACCCGTTCCACCGGTTGAATAATGAAGCCTGACGCTCACGGTCATCCCACCAGGCGCACGCTGTTGCGCCTGTCCCTGGGCCTGCTTGCACTCCGCTATTCGATACCGGCGTGGGCGCAGACCGACGCCGCGCCGCTGCGGGTGATCACCCTGTTTCAGGGTGCCACCGACAGCGCCGTGGCGTTGGGCGTGACGCCCTGCGGCATCGTCGATTCCTGGAGCGAGAAACCGACCTTTCACTATTTGCGTTGGGCGCTGGATCAGGTGCCTCATGTGGGGCTGGAGACCCAGCCCAGCCTAGAGGACATCGCGCTGCTCAAGCCCGACGTGATCATCGCTTCGCAGTTTCGCCACGAACGCATCGCACCGTTACTCAAGCAGATCGCCCCGGTGGTGATGCTGGAGGAAGTGTTCGAGTTCAAAAAGACCCTGGCGTTGATGGGCGTTGCCCTGTACCGACAGCAGCGGGCCGACGACGTGCTGACTCAATGGCAGCAGCGTGTGGCGCACATGCGTCTGCAATTGCAGCAGAAGTTCGCCGGGCGCTGGCCGCCCACGGTGTCGATCCTGGATGTCCGCGAGGACCACATCCGCAGTTATCTGCCGGCGAGTTTTCCGGGGTCGGTGATCACAGAGTTGGGTTTCAACTGGAGCGATGCCAGCCGGGCAGCGAGCGGGGTGTCGATCAAAATCACCAGCAAGGAAAGCCTTGCCGTGGTGAATGCCGATATTTTCTTTGTCTTCCTGCGCGCGGAGAAAGCAGCAGTGCAGCGAAATTATGAAAGCCTGGTGCAGCATCCGCTGTGGCAGCAAATGCGCGCGCCGCAGCAGGGGCAGGTGTGGCGAGTGAACGGTGTGGCCTGGAGCCTGTCGGGCGGCATGCTGGGGGCGAACCTGATGCTTGATGACGTGACTCGGCTGGTCACGGCGGACGCGGCCTCATGAGCAACGCTTTAAAGATGTGGAGTGCCGGCGTTGTGTTGCTGCTGTGCTGCTTGTTGAGCCTGGCGGTCGGCGCGACCTGGATTCCGTTGTCGCAGATTGCGGCGGCGTTCGTGCATCCCGATCCGTTGAGCATCAGTCATGTGCTGGTGACCACCACGCGGCTGTCGCGCACCTTGATGGCGATGGCCGTGGGCGCGAGCCTGGCGGTGGCTGGCGCCTTGATGCAGGCGCTGACGCGCAATCCGCTGGCGTCCCCCGGCCTGTTCGGGATCAACGCCGGGGCGACGTTTTTCATCATCCTCGGTTCCTCACTGTTCTCCCTGGCGTCCCCGGATGCCTGGCTGTGGTGCGCGTTTATCGGCGCGGCGGTGGCCGGCAGTCTGGTGTGGCTGATCGGCAACATGGGGCAGGGCAGCCTCAGTCCGTTGCGCATCGTGCTGGCGGGCGCGGCGATGGCGGCGTTGTTCTCGGCGTTCAGCCAGGCATTGCTGGTGGTCAATCAGGATGGACTCGACACGGTGCTGTTCTGGATGGCGGGCTCGTTGACCGAACGCAGTCTGTCGGTCGCCGCGCCGTTGCTGTTGTGTGGCGTCCTCGGAATGTTCGGCGCGATGTTGCTGGCAGGGCAGGTCAATGTGCTGAACGCCGGCGAGGAAATTGCCACGGGCCTTGGCCAGCGAACCGGAATGATCCGGTTGCTGATGGCCGTGCTGGTGGTGTGTCTGGCGGGCAGCGCGGTGGCGTTGGCCGGTAGCATCGGATTCATCGGTTTGCTGGTGCCGCACATGGTGCGCAAAGGTTTATCCATCGACCATCGCTGGTTGCTGCCGGGGTGCGCGCTGCTTGGCGCGATTGTTCTGCTGCTGGCCGATACCTTGTCGCGGGTGCTGATCTTGCCGCAAGAGGTGCCGGTAGGCGTTATGACGGCGCTGTTCGGCGCACCGTTTTTTATCCTGCTGGCCCGGCGTGGAGGTCGTTATGGATAAGGTGCTGACCTGGCGCTACAGCGGGTTTTCCCGGCGAATCAACATCGCCACGTTGTGGCGCTTGCTCGCGGCCGTGGCGGTGACCGGGCTGATCATGCTCGGTTCGCTGGCGCTGGGCAAAGTCATGCTGTCGCCGCTGCAAGTGCTGCGGATAGTGCTGTCGGATCAGGACGCCAGCCTGACGTTTATCGTCGAGCAACTGCGCTTTCCGCGCATGCTGCTAGCAGCGCTGGTGGGCGCGGCACTGTCGGTGTCAGGGCTGATTCTGCAAAGCATCATCCGCAACCCGCTCGCCTCGCCGGACCTGCTGGGCATCACCAGTGGTGCCAGTGCGGCGGCGGTGTTGTATTTGTCGTTTTTCTCGGTGGCGCTGGGCCAACAGTATCTGCCACTGGCGGCGATGCTCGGCGCGGGATTGGCGGCATTGGCGATCTATCTGCTGGCCTGGAAACAGGGCGCTTCACCGCTGCGGCTGGTGTTGATCGGCGTCGGCATCTCCGCGATGTTGACCGCCGCGACCACCTTCATTCTGGTTTTCAGCCCGCTGACCACGACCTTGTCGGCCTATGTATGGCTGACCGGCAGCGTGTACGGTGCCAGTTGGCCGGAACCGCTGGCGCTGGGTCGCTGGTTGTTGGGCATTTGTCCGCTGCTCGTGCTGTTGGCCCGGCAGGTGATGGTCCAACAATTGGATGACAACCTGGCCCAGGGCATTGGCGTACGCGTGCAGTGGTTGCGCGCCGGTTTGTTGCTGGTCAGCGTGGCGTTGGCCGGTGCCGCGATTGCCTGGGGCGGGGCGATCGCCTTTGTCGGGCTGATTGCGCCGCACATATCCAAGCGTTTGGTGGCGCCGGGGTTCGGCGGTCAGGCGGTGATGGCGGCGCTGGTCGGGGCGAACCTGGTGGTGCTGGCCGACCTCGCCGGGCGCACGCTGTTTTTGCCGCTGGACCTGCCCGCCGGGATTTTTGTCGCGGTGCTGGGCACGCCCTTTTTTCTCTATTTGTTGATTAAACAGCGTCATTAAGGAATGCAACGTATGACGTCGATTGCAAGTCGCGGCCTGACCCTGAGTTATCAGCGCCAGGTGATTATTGACACGCTGGACATGCAACTGCCCAAGGGCAAGATTTCGGTATTGATTGGCAGCAACGGCTGCGGCAAAAGCACCTTGCTCAAATCCTTCGCCCGGCTGCTGAAACCGCAGCAGGGCTCGGTGATTCTCAACGGCGTGGATATCCAGCAGAAATCCACCGCCGCCGTGGCCCGGGAGTTGGCGATTTTGCCGCAGACCCCGAGCGCGCCGGAGGGCATCACTGTCCGGCAATTGGTGGCGTTGGGGCGTTACCCGTATCAGAGCTGGATGCAACAGTGGTCGGCGGAAGACGAAGCCATGGTCAATCGCGCGCTGGCGCAGACCAGCCTGCTGGCCCTGGCGGATCGGCCGGTGGACGCGTTGTCCGGCGGCCAGCGCCAGCGTGCGTGGATCGCCATGACCCTGGCCCAGGACACCGGCATCGTGCTGCTCGACGAGCCGACCACCTTCCTCGACCTGGCGCACCAGATCGAAGTGCTGGACCTGCTGCGCGACCTCAATCGGCAGGAAAACAAAACCATCATCATGGTGCTGCACGACCTCAACCTGGCCTGTCGTTACGCCGACCACATGGTGGCGGTGCACAACCAGACCGCGTTTGCCCAGGGCAGGCCGGAGGAGGTGTTGACCGAGGCGCTGGTCAAAACCGTGTTCGACCTCAACTGCCGGATCATTCCCGATCCGTTCTTCGGCACGCCGCTGTGCATTCCGTTTGGCCGGGAACTGCCGCAATGAATCTGGCCGGTCATTTCACGGCGCCAGAGTGGGCAGTGTTGTCCGCTGGCTTACGGCTGAAGGACAGCGAAGAGCGCGACCCGTTGCGTTCGCTGCTGGCCCGGGACTTGTTGCAGGAGGACGTGTGCGAGCAACTGTTGGACGCCCTGGGTCCGGTCATCGGCTCGCCGACCCGGGCGATTACCGCCTCGTTGCTGGGCAAGCGTTTGTCGTTTCTGGCGACGGGCGCGTGCCTGTACGCGATGTCGGTGTACGACAAAGGGCTGCTGCTGTCGCTGGACAATTCGATAGTTGAATACGGTCACGATGAGGGCTTGTGGACTTCTTCGATGCCACTGCTTCACGGCCAGCCGCTGACCTATGGGGCGAATGAGCGCGAGGCCTGGCGTGAAGCGCTGGTGCAGGCGCTGTTTGCCGGGCTGCTGAAACCGCTGTGGCACACCTTCAATAAAGTCACTGGCGTTTCCCGGCGCATCCTCTGGGAAAACACCGCTGTGCGCGTGTATTCGCTGTACGAAAAACGTATGGCAAAAATCGACGATCCGCTGATTCGCGAACGCTGTGAAACGGACTTCCAGTGGCTGCTGACACAAGCCGACCCGGCGCTGTTCGGCCTCGATTACAACCCGTTGAGCCATTTTCGCCGACCGCCGACGCTGGTGGATGAAGGGCAACGCAGCATTCGCTTTCGCCGAACGTGCTGTTTCTATTACCTGGCCACCGAGCCCGCTGAATACTGCTCGACCTGCCCATTGCTACGACCGGGAAAAAAATGCCGATGAGTGATCAGATCAATCGCCGCCAGCCGTTTGTCAGTCCTGAGTTGATTGAAAAATACCGGTCCATCCCGTCGTCCACCCTCGGCCATTTTTCCGACCGTGGCTTCCTGCGCGGGATCAAGCCGCTGTTCAACGACATCCGCATGGTCGGTAACGTCGTCACGGTCAAAGTCTTCCCACCGGATGGCAGTATTTTGCGTGAAGCGCTGCTGCTGAGTCAGCCGGGCGACGTGCTGGTGATCGAGTGCGTGGGCGACGAAGAATGCGGCTGCTGGGGTGAATTACGCACCCTGGCCGGACTGATCAAGGGACTGGCCGGAGTGGTGGTGTCGGGCGCCGTGACCGATGTCAGCGCCTTGCGACTTCATGGGTTGCCGGTGTTTTGCCGCAACGTCAGTGCGTTCACCACTCGCGGTATTGGCGCCCAAGGTGAAGTCAATCAGACGATCCAGGTCGGCGAGGTGCGAGTGCAACCGGGCGACCTGGCCATCGGTGATGACGACGGCGTCTTCATCCTCGACGCCGGGCGAGCGGCCGAGCTATTGCCCGAACTGTTGGCCAAAGAAGAAACCGACCAACGCCGCCGCACCGAATTCCTCCACAGACTCACGCAGAACCTGTAGGAGCGAGGCTTGCCCGCGAAGCTTTTGGCGCCAGTGATGACGCCTTCGCGGGCAAGCCTCGCTCCTACAGAGATCAGGATTTCACATGAATTTATTGCAGCGCAACGCCGCAGTATTTTTTGATTCATCGGTCATATTTTTGTAACCAGTTGTTTTCCAAAAGCGCATAAACCTTTAAAGTTAACCTTTCGGTCAGCTTTGCACTGTCAAATCCAGCCTTTTGCTTCGTCCAAAAGCGCTTCTGCAAGACTCGAGATCCCCAGAACATTACCAAAAGGGCGGACCCATAACCGCCCAGAGGATGATCCATGTCCAACCGTGAAATATCCCGGCGCTCGTTCCTTCAGGGCGGGCTGGTAGCGGGTGTGAGCGTCACGCTCACGCCGCTCAGCTCCCAGGCGCTGGCTGCCTTGATGGAAAACAGCGTGACCGTGCCGTCCGAGCAATGGCTCGGCAACAACGGCAAGGCACGTGCGCGTAACGATGCCTTGTCCAAGGTCTGCGGCAGCAAGGTTTTTGCCCGCGACATCCGCGCCAAGGACATGCCGGGCTGGCCGCAGCAACAGGGCCACGCCATGTTGCTGAAAATCACCAAGGCCGACCGTATCTATGCCGGCTACGACCTGTCGTGGCTCGGCGCCGACTTGCAACCCGACCGCATCGTCACCGCCGCCGACCTGGACAAGGACGGCATCGTCTTCCCGGAAGAGCACGCGCCCGATCCGCTGCTGCCAGAAGGCAAGGTACCGATGTTCATCGGTCACCCGGTGGCGATCCTGATCTGGAACGACTTCGAGCGTTTCCGCCAGGCCAAGGCCAAGCTCAAATTCAATGACAAAGCGATTCGTTACGGCGCTCAGGTGCCGTTCTACGAAGGCGATCCCTACGGCAGCTTCCGCTACGTACGCGTCGGCGGTGCGACCTCGGCGGACGAAGATGAATTCGCCAGCCTCAAGGATTCGATCCTGTTCCCGATGCTGAAAAACCGTCGCCCGGTGTGGAATTCCCAGCCGGACTTGCACGGCAACCTGACCGAGCGCGGACTGTTTTACGCTGAGCGGATGAAGCAGCAGATCGACACGCCACCGGACAACTGGCTGGTGTTCGACGAACGCTACAAAACCCCATCGATCGAACCCGCCGCAATGGAGCCGGACAACGGCAACGGCTGGTACGACCCGGCGACCAAGACCCTGCATTTTGTCGTCGCCACGCAATGTCCGCTGGAAACTGCGACCGAGACCGCGAAGATGATCGCGCCGTCCCGTTTCGGCCTGGCCAACCTGAACATGCACCCCGGTTACACCGTGGGTTACGGTTCCAAAGACCACAACATCTTCGTCTACTACGCAGCGTTAGCCGCGTTGTACGGCGCTGGCGTGCCGGTACGTTTGGCCAACGATCGCTACGAGCAATTCCAGAGCGGCATCAAGCGTCACCCGTTCGACATCCGTTACCAACTGGCGGTGGACAAGACCGATCACAGCTTCAAGATTTTCCGCGCCGAGATGAGCGTCGACGGCGGCGGACGGATCAACTACAGCCCATCGGTGGCGGCGGTTGGCGCCACGGCGGCGCAGTCGATCTACTACATGCCGCAGAACGATCTGCAGGTCACGGCCTATCATTCTCGCGCCGTTGAGGCCGGGTCGATGCGCGGCTACGGCACCCTGCAAAGCATGGCCTCCACCGAGATGATGGTCGACGAAATTGCCGAACGCCTCGGCATCGACGCCATCGAGCTGCGCAAGAAAAACGCCCTGCGGTCGGGCATGAAAAACACCCAGGGCGCGGTGCCGGCCGGTGCCTTGCGCCTGCACGAGATTCTCGACAAGGCCGCCGCTCACGACGTCTGGAAAAAGCGCGACCTGCTCAAGCTGCAACGCGAAGCCGCAGACCCGGATCACTGGTACGGCGTCGGTTTCGCCATCTGCCAGAAAGACTTCGGCACCGGTTCCGAAGCGCCGATGGCCAGCATCGAATTCAGCGCTGAAGGCCGCATCCACCTGCGCCATATCGGCATCGAAATCGGCACCGGCATGTCCACTTCGCAAGCGATGGTGGTGGCCGATTTCCTCGGCAACCCGGCGCACGAAGTGAAGACCGGCGAAACCGAATGGAAAGAGTTGCAGCTGATCACTGGCGGCAACCCGTACATCATGAGCCAGGCCGAGCAAGACGGTTTCCTGCGCAATCCGCGCTGGGTCGGCAAACTCGCGTCGGCGTCGTCGGCGACCAACTCCGCCTACTACTTCAGCCACGCCACCCGAGAAGCGGCGCGCGTGCTGTTCAACCACGGCTTGTGGCCGGCAGCGTTGCAGATCTGGGGCCAAGGTCCTTATGGCGGCCAGGCCAACCCGTATGTGGTACGTCGCGAAGATGCGCATTGGGTCGACGGCAAACTCACCGCCAACGGCATGCAGCCGCTGAGCTTTGAACAGCTGGCCAAACATGCCCACGAAAAAGGTCTGGTGACCGGCGCGACCGTGCACGGCTTCAACCGCTGGAGCTGGGCCGAGGCCGAGTTCTCCATCGACGGCGTGCGCGAGCGTTTGCCGCTGGACGGCCTGGCAGTGAAGTACGGCGACGGTGCACCGAACGCGAAGAAGGCGCAGATGACCAGCGCCGGTTTCCATCTGCTCGACCGCCAGAACATCCATTACCCGGACACCCAGTTGAACAACGCGGCAGTGACTTACTACAGCCCGGTCGCGACGCTGGTGGAATTGAAAGTGAACAAGGGTTCGGCGGAAGTGCAAGTGCTCAACCATCACTCGTGGGTCGAGTGCGGTCGGGTGCTGGTGGAAGAACTGGTCAAGGGCCAGCTCGAAGGCGGGATCGCCATGGGCATCGGTCATGCGTTGCTCGAAGAGATGCCGCTGTACGAAGGCGGGCCGGGGGAGGGTGACTGGAACTTCAACCGTTACCGCTTGCCGATGGCCCGGCACGTTGCGGTCTGGAACCAGACGGCCGAAATCTTGCCGCCGCTGTCGCCGAGCGACCCGTCCAAGGGCATTGCCGAAGTGGTGATGATCCCGGTGGTCGGCGCCATCGGTAACGCCGTGGCCCACGCCATCGGCAAACGGGTTCGCGACCTGCCTATCACTTCTGCCCGCATCAAGGAGGCCCTCAATGGCTAACCGTCCGCTTCAACTGACCCTCAACGGTCAATCCGTCGGCCCGGTGGACATCCCTGATGACCTGCCGATGATCGATTACCTGCACGAATACAAAAACCTCACTGGCTCGCGACTGGGCTGCGGCCAGGGCGTCTGCCATGCCTGCGTGGTGATCGTCGACAACCCCGACGGCACCAGCGAAGAAGTGCGCACTTGCATCACCGGCGCGCACTATTTCGAAGGCAAGAAAGTGCGGACCATCGAAGGTCATGCGACCCGCGATGAGCAGGGCAAGGTCACTCAGCTGAACCCGATCCAGCAGCGCTTCGTCGATGAATTCGCTTTCCAGTGCAGCTACTGCGCGCCGGGGTTTGTGAATGCCGCGACGGTGTTGGAGGAAAAGCTGCAGCGTCAGCCGATCGTTAAAAGCCAGCTGGAACAAGTCATCGAGGACAGCCTCGGCCATCACGTCTGCCGCTGCACCGGCTACGTGCGCTACTACAGCGCGACGCGCAACGTGCTGACCGATCTTGGCCTGGTCAAGGAGGGTTGAGCATGAAGCATCTTCTTTCCCGCCTGGCGTTGGCGGTCGGTCTGGCTGCACCGGTGTTTCTGGCTCAGGCGGATGATCAGGTTGCTCGCGGCGAATACCTCGCCCGCGCTGCCGACTGCATGGCCTGTCACACCGCACCGGGTGGCGCGCCTTACGCGGGCGGCCTGCCGATCATTTCGCCGTTCGGCACGATCTACGGCACCAACATTACCCCGAGCAAAGAGCACGGCATCGGTTTGTACAGCGACGACGAATTCTTCGCCGCGCTCACCGAAGGCAAGCGCCGGGATGGCGCGAACCTGTACCCGGCGATGCCCTACACCTCGTATCACCTGATGCCGCGTGAAGACTCGGACGCGATTCACGCCTACCTGAAAACTGTCGAGCCCATTGAGCGTGCCGCGCCGGTGACCAGCCTGAGCTTTCCGTTCAACGTGCGGCTCGGGCTGATGGGCTGGAACATGCTCTACGGCAAGGATGTGAAACTGGCGTCCACCGAAGGCAAAAGCGAAGCCTTCAAGCGCGGCCAGTACATGGTCGACGTGCTCGGACACTGCGGCGAATGCCACACGCCACGCGGTTTGCCCGGCGCGATGCAACAGGACAAACGCATGACCGGCGGCTTGCTCAACGGCTACCTGGCGCCGAGCCTGCTGGCCAATGACCTGGCGGCTCGCGGCTGGAATCATCAGGACCTGAGCACCTTCCTCAAGCACGGCATGAGCGCCCAGGGCACGATGTTCAACGAGATGTTCCCGGTGTTCCACAACAGCACCCAAGGCCTCAATGACCCGGACCTGGCGGCGATGGCGACCTACCTGCTCGGCGATCAACCGCCAGCGGCGAAGACGTTGACCGAAGTGCCGCTGGACACGCTCAGCCCGAGTGCCCAGCGCGGTCGTCAGGACTACCTGAACGTCTGCGCCGGTTGCCACGCGGCCGACGGCGAGGGCAAGCCGCACATCGCCGTGGCCATGCGCGGCAACACCACGCTGCGCCTGGAAGATCCGCGCAACCTGTTGCGGGTGATCGAGGACGGGATCGGCGAACAGAAATTCGCCGGGTTCGAACGCATGCAACCGATGCCGGGGTTTGCCGACAAACTCAGCCACGAGCAACTGACCGACCTGCTGAATTACCTGCGTCAGGGTTGGGGCGGTCAGTCGGCTGAGCTGGCGCTGAGTGATGTGCAGAAGCTGCAAGCGGACGCACCATCGGCCGAGCACAAGGCGCACTGATATGCAGCATCTCGATCTGCAAGTGGTGCGGCGAGCGCTGCAATGGTCTGTTGCCGGTCAGCGCGTGTGGTTGTGCACGGTGCTCGCCACCTACGGCTCGGCGCCGCGCGCGCCAGGCTCGTTGTTGGCGGTGAATGTTGATGGGCAATGGATCGGCTCGCTGTCCGGCGGTTGCGTCGAGGAGGATTTCCTTGAGCGCGTCGCCGAGGGTGCTTTTCTGGACGCGGTCAATGTCGTTCGTTACGGCGAAGGCGACGATCCGCGTTCCCGAGTGAGTTTGCCCTGTGGCGGCGTGCTCGAGGTGCTGGTCGAGAAGCTTGAGTCGGAGTGTGAGGTTCAGGCGCATCTGCGGGAGCTGGAGTCGGCGCTGCTGGGGCAGCGTCGGCTGATCCGCGAGGTCGAACTGGCCAGCGGTGCACGCGCTCTGTTTGCAGATCGTGAGCAGGGCGTGCGCATCGAGCGAGAGATCGATCGAGTGCGTGTGCGGGTCGGGGCGGCTCAGCGTTTGCTGCTGGCGGGGTATTCCAGCGTCGCTCAGGCGTGTGCGGAGTTTGCGGTGGGGCTTGGTTTCGAGGTGATTCTCTGCGACCCACGGGACGAAGTGCTGGAAGGTGTGGTGCTGGAAAACGTCGAGATTCGCCGCCAGTTGCCATCGGTGTTTATCGCTGACGGCGGCTGCCACAGCGACACGGCCGTGGTGGCGCTGACCCATGATCCGCGCATCGATGACTTGGCGATGATGGAGGCGGTTCGTACCGACGCGTTCTACATCGGCGTGATGGGCTCCGTGCAAACCTCGCAGAAGCGCTTCGAACGGTTGCGCCGGATTGGTGGATTAGGGGAAGTCGAACTCGCTCGTATTCACGCGCCCATCGGCTTGAACCTGGGCAGCAAAACCCCGGCAGAAATCGCCCTGGCCGTCCTCGCCGACATCCTGCGAACCCGCAGCGGCATCCCCCGGGACAGGCTCTGACACTATTACCCTTGTAGGAGCGAGGCTTGCCCGCGAAGAGGCCATCACATCCAACACCTATGTTGGCTGACAGTCCGCATTCGCGAGCAAGCCCGCTCCCACATTTTTGACCGGTTGTGCCTGAGATTTTCGCAGCCGGCGCTGACCCCTGTAGGAGCGAGGCTTGCCCGCGAAGAGGCCATCACATCCGACACTTATGTTGGCTGATAGTCCGCTTTCGCGAGCAAGCCCGCTCCCACATTT
>NZ_JBIVBY010000002.1:603-21003 GCF_044746405.1 Pseudomonas sp. NPDC086251 | reverse complement strand
ATTCGCGAGCAAGCCCGCTCCCACATTTTTGACCGGTTGTGCCTGAGATTTTCGCAGCCGGCGCAGACCCCTGTAGGAGCGAGGCTTGCCCGCGAAGAGGCCATCACATCCGACACTTATGTTGGCTGACAGTCCGCTTTCGCGAGCAAGCTTCGCTCCTACGGGAAGGCCTTGGCCTTCATCAATAAACGCCCCATGACGCCTCCCGAGTAACCACTGGCGAAGCCTGCGTTCGGCTGCTACAAGAGTTTCGGGTAGATCAGAACCCGAATTTATCCCGCAACCCGTAATACCAGGCACCCAACGCCGCGAACGGCGTGCGCAGCATTTGTCCGCCGGGGAACGGGTAATGCGGCAAATCGGCAAACGCATCAAATCGCTCAGCCTGCCCGCGCAACGCTTCAGCCAACACCTTGCCCGCCAAGTGGGTGTACGTCACCCCGTGGCCGCTGCAACCCTGGGAATAGTAAATGTTGTCGCCAATGCGTCCGACCTGAGGAAGACGCGACAGGGTCAGCAGGAAATTGCCGGTCCAGGCGTAGTCGATTTTCACGTCCTTGAGCTGCGGGAAGGCCTTGAGCATCTTCGGTCGAATGATCGCCTCGATGTTCGCCGGGTCCCGCGCGCCATACACCACGCCACCACCGAAGATCAGGCGCTTGTCGCCGCTCAAACGGTAGTAGTCGAGCAGGTAGTTACAGTCCTCGACGCAGTAATCCTGGGGCAGCAGGCTTTTCGCCAACGCCTCGCCCAACGGTTCGGTGGTAATCACTTGAGTCCCGCAAGGCATCGATTTGGCCGCCAGCTCCGGCACCAGGTTGCCCAGGTACGCGTTGCCCGCAACGATGATGAACTTGGCTCTGACCTTGCCCTGCGGCGTATGCACCACCGGACTCGCGCCACGCTCGATGCGCACTGCCGGCGACTGTTCATAGAGGGTGCCACCCAGCGACTCCACAGCCGCCGCTTCGCCCAGCGCCAGGTTAAGCGGATGAATGTGCCCGCCGCTCATGTCGAGCATGCCGCCGATGTATTGATCACAGCCCACCACTTCACGGATCCGACGCTGATCCATCAACTCCAGCTGCGTGTGACCGAAACGCTCCCACAGGCGTTTCTGGGATTCCAGGTGGCCCATCTGTTTGGCAGTGATAGCGGCGAACACCCCGCCGTCCTTCAAGTCGCACTGGATATTATATTTGGCGACCCGCTCACGAATGATCCGCGCGCCCTCGAACGCCATCTGCCCCAACAACTGCGCCTGCTTGGGACCGACGCTGCGCTCGATCACATCGATATCGCGGCTATAGCTGTTCACGATCTGGCCGCCATTGCGCCCCGACGCACCAAAACCCACCTTGGCCGTTTCCAGGACCGTCACCCGAAAACCGTTCTCCAGCAGAAACAGGGCAGAGGACAGCCCGGTGTAACCGGCGCCGATCACACAGACATCAGTCTCTACGTCATCCTGCAAGGCCGGTCGCGGCGGAACCGCATTGGCCGATGCGGCGTAATAGGACTCTGGGTAAGGAGTGTTCGCCATCCTGCTGCCTCTGTTTAATATATTTTACGAGTGCATCGATCCTACCCGAGTTAAAAAACGGCCGCCAGCCACCGGAAATTCTTCTCCGCAGCAGCAAAATTAAATATTTTGCATATTCATAGGGTTAGCTCGAAAAAAGGTGTTGACACCCCTCCGGAATTCCGTAGAATGCCGCCACACAGCAGGCACGTAGCTCAGTTGGTTAGAGCACCACCTTGACATGGTGGGGGTCGTTGGTTCGAGTCCAATCGCGCCTACCAAACAAAATCCGCTCTGCTGGGCGGTCTAGAAGGGCTCACCGAAAGGTGGGCCCTTTTTTGTTGTCTGCGATTTTTCAAAGCCCCGCTCAAAACACCCATTCGAAACCCGCCTCCCAATACTCGACTTTCTTTTCGTCTTGCCAGCCTGATGGTGTTCGGCCCCCGGCGCTACTCAACCGGCAGTCTCCTGGCGAGATATGGGCTACGTATCTAGGCTCAAATCAGTTTCCACAATAAACATCAGCAGGGGTGGGGCATGAATTTGAAAAGCTTGAGTTACACGTTGATAGCGCTTGTGCTGGCAGGCTGCGCTTCTTCAGGTGGCAGCGCCGCGAAGCCGGTCCCACCTTCTGCCGCAACTCTGAATGACGCTCAGATCAGAAATGCCTTGGTTGGGAACAAGCTGACCAACGTCAATAAACCCTCCTCACTGAGCTTTAACGCCGACGGGACCGAAAACTTCAGTGGCGCGGATGGGTACTCGGCGACGGAGCGCTGGGAAGTCAAGGATGGCGTTCTTTGCATCTCGGCAACGGGTTACGCTACTGAGTGTCATCGGGTGAAAGCGGAAAACAAAGACTTCTGGTTCATCGATCCCCGCAGCGGAGAAGTAAAGTATCAGTACAAGCTGACTGCCCAGTGAGACGAAACGAGGTACACCTGTTAGCCGGCCAGGCTTAACCTCGTCATCTGCATTAACTGAGCACGAAAAGGCAGCAGGCTTGATCCCGCGTTACCCCTGTGGGAAAAATCCAGCGTCAAATTCGGAAAAGTCCTATATGAAAAACCATCCGACAGCCTTCAAGCTATTGGATGTTTATCTTTATCAAGGGATTCCGGGGTGACTAACGCACTCGATACATTTGTTCTTCGACTACCTGAAGATTTACATCTCAGATTAAGGCGCGCCGCTGAAATGAATAGGCGAAGCCTGAATAGCGAGATTGTCGCTCGTATGGAGCGTGCTTTAACAAGTATGTCCGCCGGTGAGTTGGATGATGGATCCAAGTTTGCACTGATTCGGAAAGTGATTGTTTTGGAAAATACGCTTGAGCAGATCAAAATGAATGCTGCTTCCGACTGACACACAGGAAGGCGGGCCGGGGCCGCCGTTCCAGACGGTCCTGGCCCGGCATTGGTTTAACTATTGCGGACATTAAGCGATAGAGGTTCTTTCCATTCGCTCGTGTTTCTGACGTTTTTTCGGCGCCAATTATTTGCACTAATGAGGTGAATCAAAAAGCAATTAGGCTTAGTGCAATTCATTCATACGCGTCTTTGCAACATCAGCCATAAGTAACCAAGCGTCCAACTAGAACAAGCGGCGAGGAGAACTACTACCCGGCAAATGACAAAAAACTGACAACAAAAAACAGTCATATTCTCCCTATAAGTCGGTGAAATATCATGATCAAGATCATGGCCTGCTTTTTAATAGGAGCTATAACTGCAGGATGCAACGGCTTCGTAAAACCCGATCTTTCGGGGCCTACTAACGATTCGTACTTTGTGGTCTTTTCAGGCTTTCCTTTGCCCTATGTCTATATGGCCTCGGCCGTGCAATGGAACGAAGACTACGCCGTCACTACCCGACACACTCCGCTGGTGTCCAACGTGAAATACAGCTGCAGCACAGGCTGCGATCTCGTCTTTATCCAGCACAAGGCCAATGGCCGCTACCCGTCATGGCGCGCACCGCGTGTGGGCGAGAGCATTACGGCCGTGGGGGCGAGCCCTTATCTGGTGACCACCACCGGGAAAGGCAAGGTGTATCCAACGCCTTTCGTCAATGCTGCCGAACACAGCGGCGATCACTATGCCATCCATGATGCCCCGCTGGTCCAGGGGATGTCGGGTGGGCCCGTTATCGCCAGCGACGGAAGTGTTGTCGGTATCAATATCGGTTTTTACTCCACCACACTGAACGATGTGAGTTTCCATCCCGGGATAAAGATGGCCGAGAGAATCAGCCTCTTTGTTCCCTACTCGATCATCGCGCGTGAGTGGGGGCTGTTGCAGGCGAAACTAGACGACCCGCACGGCGCGAAGTATGCCGCGGAGTAGCGTTTAGTCATTGCCGAAGTCCAATCGCGCCGAGCAAAAAAATGTCTGCGCAAGGGCCCATCAAAAAGGTGGGTCCTTTTGCATTATTCCCCTCGCTGACAGCGCTTGCCGAATGTCTCCATGGCGCAGTTTGTTTTCGATTCGGGCGTAGACTAGGGGCGCTACCTCATCAAAAGGAGCCGCATATGATCGCCGACCAAATGAACAAGCAGGCCTCTGAGAACAGAACTGTTTGGGATCAATACTTCTGCGCTGCGTTGATTGCAGAAAGCAATCTGACGGCACCCATTGTCGGAGGGGCTACTCACGAAGACAGGCAGAACCTGTTGATTGAACGGGCCAAAGCGCTCGCCGACAAGATGATGGAAAACAGAAAATGACCATAGCCCAGCCATCGCGCTGGGCTCTTTGCACGTGGACCCTGCGAAATGTGTGAGAGGAATGTCGCGGTGCAAGCCAACGATTCATAGGCTACTACTGACAGGTTGTTTCAACTTCATCCTGACAGGAGTATCTCGATGCTGGCTCACTGGTTTCTTGCGGCGGTTCATCTCTTGGCGTTTGCCTTGGGCTTCTGGGCGGTTCTGACTCGCGGCACGGCTTTTCGGCGTCTGGCTGCTGGGGTGGGGGACGCTCGCAGCGTATTGATCGCGGATAACCTGTGGGGCATTTCTGCCGTCGTTCTGCTGGTCACCGGTGGGATGCGCGCCTTTGGCGGGTATGAAAAGGGCACTGACTACTACCTTCACCAGCCACTGTTCCACCTCAAGATGACGCTTTTCGTCCTCATCCTGTTGCTGGAAATTGCGCCGATGGTGACGCTGATCAAATGGCGGATCGCACTGGGGCGTGGCGCAGCGATCAATGCCGGCCGTGCGAAGCTGTTTGCGCGGATCAGCCATATAGAAGCGCTGTTAGTGTTGCTGATGGTCGTGGCAGCCACGGGCATGGCGCGCGGCGTGGCGTTTGGTTAGCCGAGTAAGACCGGCTACGGGCTCCTGACGGCATTGCAGAGGAATGCCAGGACTCTCAAGAAGGGGGCGAGCGCGTAACGGGAAGGCGATGGGGCGCTTGAATCTCTAGCCAGCCGTGGCGAACGAGCTGGCTACTGATGCAACAGGACTCAGGACTGCGGCTTGTCCGGGGCGGTCAGGCCAGCCTGAATGCGTTGATAAATCTCTTCGCGGTGCACCGCAACGTCTTTCGGGGCGTTGATGCCGATCCTGACTTGCTGGCCGCTTACGCCCAGAATAGTGATCGTAATGTCATCACCAATGTTTATGCTTTCACCGACTTTGCGGGTGAGTATCAGCATGGTCTTCTCCTTGATTGCTTTGTAGGGCACCTGATTCGGACAGTGCAGAGGTCGGTGGTATGTATAGATTAGTGCGAAGTCTCACGGTTTGGGTGCCTCTTTCTGACGCGCAGATGCTGCATTAATTCCCAAGGCGTAACTATACAGAGGCCGCAACCATCATTCTCGTTGTTTTAAGCCCATTTTGCGGCACTCGGGAAGTATTCATGAATGATAAAATCTGCGTTTTAAGCATTTAGAGGGAAGCATTGTGCGCAAAATGGTCTTGGTAATCGCGGTACTGGCGTTGGCGGGATGCGGTGAGGGCAAGCGCGTCGACGCGCCAAAGCCGCAGCCAGTAACGAAGACTGCGCCCGCGGCGGCATCCGCGCCACAATGGGATCTCGAAGTGCGAGGTGAAACGCCTCAGGCGGTCAGCGACCTTAGCGGCTGGTTGATCGAGCACGCGTTCATTGCCAATGTCGTCACTGAAAACGGCAAAACCCGGATTTTGGTCGGACCATTCAATTCCAAGGCCGAGGCTGAAGCCAGGCAGGCAGATTTGACTGCGGCGCTGGCTCGGGCGAAAAAAATGAACATCGAATCGCTGATTGTCGAGCGCCCGGTCGCTCAGTAACAACACAGTCGGTGGTTAGAAACAAAAAAGGCCTTGGGTATCACGCCCGAGGCCTTTGTGTTTTCAGTGAGCGCTTAACCGCAGGCTTTCAAGTCGACCGGCCCGACAAACTCGTTGCCGCGTCCCATCACGCACGCCACGCTCTGATTACGCTGACGCTCCCAAGCCTGCACCGGATAGGTTTTGTTCCAGGCTTCGTACAACTGGCGATCCTGTTTCGACAAGCTCAAGCCGTACTGCTTGCTCATGTAGAAATACGTCCGGGCGATCATGCCGCGAATGGACGGGCGAGGCATGACCTTCTTCGCCTTGAAGTCGACCTGGGTCAGGCACGAACCGTATTGACCCGTTTGCACCGGCAGCCAGCCGAAACTGAAATTGCTGCGATCGCCGTTCACCTCACCGATGCTCGGCACCAGGTTATGCAGATCGGCCTCGGCCTTCTGATAAACCGGGTCGTAGCGCGTGCAGTTCTTGCGCCCGCCTTCTTGCCAGCACTGACGTTGGTGGCCGATCTGCCAGGCCGGGACAATGTGCTCCCACTCGATGCGCGAGGCGCGCTTGGCATTTTTTCGCGGGACATAGCCGCAGGCAGCGAGGTCGATCTTGTTGCCGGTGTATTTGCAGCCGCAATAGAACTCGGTCGATTGCGGGGCGTATAGCTTCCAGGCGACTTTCTTGGCTTCGTTGAAGGTGCGGGGAGCGGCAGCTTGCGCGCCCACGGCGAAGAACAGAAACAGCAACGCAAAACAGCGGACACTCATTGACTCAATCTTCCTTCGGCACAACCCAGAAAATCTGCACACCGCCATCGTCGCGATAGGCGAGCGTGACGTTGTCGTTCTCATCGATTTCTTCGAGCAAGCGTTCCCACTCATCCACTGGCTCGTCCGGGAGGCGGAAGATCAGCGCTGCTTTGGCTTTTTGCGCGGTGGGGGAATTGATGATTTTCTGAACGCGCATACCCAGGCGTTCATAGGCGTCAGGAGAGGCGGGGGTGGTGGCCACGGAATTATCCTTATTAAGCTGTACGTGCATACAGTATTTAACTGTAGGCATTTTCGCAACTGCTTAAAATCCAAGAAAATCCTCTGACAGCAGTTTTTTCCGTTTGGTGTAGGACGAAAGAAGTTTTTTGATCAGACAAGAGTGTTAGCGAAAGGAGAAAGCGGTGCCCGACCGGAGCCGGTCGGGCGAGGGCGAATCAGTATTCCCAGAACATCCGCTGCAGCTCTTTGCTGTCATTGGTCTTGGTCAACGCGACCATGGCCAGGATGCGCGCCTTTTGCGGGTTCAGGTCATGTGCCACGACCCAGTCGTACTTGTCGTCAGGCTGTTCGGCGTTACGCAGGACGAAACCACCGGCATTGACGTGGGAAGAACGAATGATCTGTACGCCATCCTTGCGCAGGGCTTGCAGGGCAGGCACGACCCGCGAAGACACCGAACCATTGCCGGTGCCAGCGTGGATGATCGCTTTGGCGCCCGACTGAGCCAGGGCTTTGTAGGCGGTATCGCTGACATTGCCATAGGAGTAGGCGATTTCGACGTCAGGCAGGCTCTTGATGGTTTTGATGTCGAATTCCGAGTCCATGGTGTGGCGCTTGGCTGGCAAGCGGAACCAGTAGGATTTGCCTTCGACCACCATGCCCAGCGGACCCCAGGCACTTTTGAAGGCCTCGGTCTTGATGTTGATCATCTTGCTGACATCGCGACCCGACTGGATTTCATCGTTCATGGTCACCAGCACGCCTTTGCCGCGTGCTTCTTTGCTGCTGGCCACGGCCACCGCGTTGTACAGGTTGAGCATGCCATCGGCGGACATCGCGGTGCCTGGGCGCATGGAACCGACGACGATGATCGGCTTGTCGGTTTTTTCCACCAGGTTCAGGAAGTAGGCGGTTTCTTCCAGGGTGTCGGTGCCGTGGGTGATGACGATGCCGTCGACGTCGTTGCTGTCGGCCAGTTCGGCCACGCGACGACCCAGTTGCAGCAGGTTGTCGTTGGTGATGCTTTCCGACGCGATCTGCATGACCTGTTCGCCACGCACGTTGGCCAACTGGCTCAATTCCGGAACGCCGGCGATCAGTTGTTCGATGCCGACTTTCGCCGCTTGATAGGTTGCGCTGTTGGCCGCGCTAGCGCCGGCGCCGGCAATGGTGCCGCCGGTGGCCAGGATCACCACATTCGCCAGTTTCTGTTGGGTGTCGACTTCTTTTGCCTGAAGGGCAGCAGGCAGAAGCAGCAGGAGGGCCAAGGCGCCCGGAACAAAGGTCTTGAAAGCAGATGTCATTATTTTTCTCTCTAGTAGTGAGACGGTGCTGATGCAGGTTCATCTAGATGCACCCCAGGCCGATCTGAACGCTTGGGGTACAAGAGAAGAGCAGGATCTGTACCAGTTACACTTTGAATCTGAAAAACCTTTTAACATCATGATTTGTATAAATATTTGTGGATGAAATCAGCAGCGATGCCGCGTCATGACGTCCGGGTTTCCGAACATGTTCAATGTTTATGTTCGGCTCTCCGAAAAGTCCTACAGCCTCTGTTGAACAAGTCGTCTTGCCGGATCTTGAATCACCGCTAAAGAAACCCACCCGCAGGTCGATGCTTCCTTAAAGGATCTTTTTTAACGGAGTTCACATGTCGTTTACTGTCGGTTTTCCAAACGCCGCTGTTGTCAACATCGGAGGCAAATCTGCGGTGTCAACTGATGCCTTGAGTGACACCACGGCTGAAGGCGCAGCGCAGCGGTTGGGTGTCGACGAGGGTGACAAAAAAACCGTCAGCCTCGGTGGGGCCGGGCAGGGCAGTGCAAAAACCGAAAGCGCTGGTAGCAGTCAAAGCATTGCGGTGCAGATGCTGCTCAAGCGTATGCAGGAACTGCAACAGCAATTGCGCGAACAGCAGCAGCAATTGGCGGCGACTCAGGCAGCGTCTTACTCATCGCCGGAAGCCAAAGCCACGGCCGTCATGTCGGTCCAGCAGCAGATTGCCGATACCGCCGGCGCCATTGCTCAAGTGGCCGGTGCCCTGGCAAAAGCGTTAACCGAAGGTTCCACTGCCGGTAATGTTGTCAGCACCACCGCGTGACACGATTGCCCGGTTGTTGCCAACCGAACCACAAAATGGATGTTTCCGGTCGTTGACAAATATCGGCAGGGTTCGCATAGTTCGATCTCGCAAACGTTTGCGCGATGCTCGCGAAGGCTCGTTCATTGATAAGTGCGATGAAGCCTCCGCCCAGCGCAAGCGTTGCTCACAATAATCATAAGATCGGAGTGAACTCATGAAGCTGCCATTCGCTGGACGTCTTCTCGCTGTCGCTATGCTGGCTGTCGCATCCGCCACGTTGCCTGTCTCTTCGGCCTTCGCCGAAACCCCTGAAAAACCTAAAGTCGCGCTGGTCATGAAATCCCTGGCCAACGAATTCTTCCTGACCATGGAAGACGGCGCCAAGGCTTACCAGAAAGACCACTCCGGCGATTTCGAGCTGATCTCCAACGGCATCAAGGACGAAACAGACACCGCTGGCCAGACGCGCATCGTCGAGCAAATGATTCTGGCCAAGGTCAATGCGCTGGTCATCGCGCCCGCCGACTCCAAGGCCATGGTGCCCGTGATCAAGAAAGCCATCGATGCCGGTATCACCGTGATCAACATCGACAACCAGCTGGACCCGGCCGTGGTCAAAAGCAAGAACATCACCGTCCCGTTCGTAGGCCCGGATAACCGCAAAGGCGCGCGTCTGGTGGGCGAATACCTGGCCAAGCAACTGAAGGCCGGTGACGAAGTCGGCATCATCGAAGGCGTTTCCACGACCACCAACGCCCAGGCCCGCACCGCAGGCTTTAAAGACGCGATGGAAGCGGCGCAGATCAAGGTTGTCTCGCTGCAGTCCGGTGACTGGGAGATCGACAAAGGCAACAAGGTGGCCGCCTCGATCCTCAGCGAATACCCGAATGTCAAAGCCCTGCTGGCCGGCAACGACAGCATGGCCGTCGGCGCAGTATCTGCGGTACGTGCCGCAGGCAAGGCCGGCAAAGTGCAAGTGGTCGGTTACGACAACATCAACGCCATCAAGCCGATGCTCAAGGACGGCCGCGTGCTGGCTACCGCTGACCAGTTTGCAGCCAAGCAAGCCGTGTTCGGTATCGAGACCGCGCTGAAAATCGTCAAGGGCGAGAAAGTCGACAGCGGCGTCAACAGCGTCATCGAAACGCCGGTAGAGCTGGTGACCAAGTAGTCCTTCTGGCGACATAACGGTGCTCGCCCGGCAGGGCGAGCGCATGGAGAGTTTTTATGTCAGTTTCCGCCCCGAACGCTGTCCTCTCGGTCAGCGGTATCGGTAAGACCTACGCCCAACCGGTCCTGACCGGCATCGACCTGACGATGATGCGCGGCGAAGTGCTGGCGCTGACCGGTGAGAACGGCGCGGGCAAAAGCACCCTGTCGAAAATCATTGGCGGTCTGGTCACACCGACCACCGGCAAGATGCAATTCCAGGGTCAGGATTACCGCCCCGCCAGCCGCACCCAGGCTGAAGACCTGGGCATCCGCATGGTCATGCAAGAACTCAATCTGCTGCCAACGCTGTCGGTGGCGGAAAACCTGTTTCTCCACAACTTGCCCAACAGCGGCGGCTGGATCAGCCGCAAGCAACTGCGCAAGGCGGCAATCGAGGCCATGGCTCAGGTCGGGCTCGACGCGATCGATCCGGACACACTGGTCGGTGAACTCGGCATCGGTCACCAGCAAATGGTCGAGATTGCACGCAACCTGATCGGCGATTGCCATGTGCTGATCCTCGATGAACCGACCGCGATGTTGACGGCCCGTGAAGTGGAGATGCTGTTCGAGCAGATCGCGCGCCTGCAGGCGCGCGGCGTGTCGATCATCTACATTTCCCACCGCCTCGAAGAACTGGCGCGAGTGGCCCAGCGCATTGCGGTATTGCGCGACGGCAACCTGGTCTGCGTCGAGCCGATGGCCAATTACAACAGTGAGCAACTGGTCACGTTGATGGTCGGTCGAGAACTCGGCGAACACTTCGACATGGGGCCACGCAAGATTGGCGCTCCGGCGTTGACGGTCAAAGGGCTGACCCGCTCCGACAAGGTTCGCGACGTGACTTTCGAAGTGCGGGCGGGCGAGATCTTCGGCATTTCCGGTTTGATCGGGGCAGGGCGCACCGAATTGCTGCGCTTGATTTTCGGCGCCGACACCGCGGACAGCGGCACGGTGGCCCTGGGCTCGCCGGCGCAAGTGGTGAGTATTCGTTCACCGGCTGACGCGGTCGGTCACGGTATCGCCCTGATCACCGAAGACCGCAAGGGCGAAGGCTTGCTGCTGACCCAATCGATCAGCGCCAACATCGCCTTGGGTAACATGCCGGTCATTTCCAGCGGCGGCTTGGTCAACAAGGGTGACGAGATGGCCCTGGCCCAGCGTCAGATCGACGCCATGCACATCCGCAGTTCCAGCCCGAAGCAGTTGGTCTCGGAGCTGTCCGGCGGCAACCAGCAGAAAGTCGTGATCGGCCGTTGGCTGGAACGCGATTGCTCGGTGCTGCTGTTCGACGAGCCCACCCGTGGCATCGACGTCGGCGCCAAGTTCGACATCTATGCACTGCTCGGCGAACTGACCCGTCAGGGCAAGGCGCTGGTGGTGGTGTCCAGCGACCTGCGTGAGCTGATGTTGATCTGCGACCGGATCGGCGTGCTGTCGGCGGGGCGCCTGATCGATACGTTCGAACGCGACAGCTGGACCCAGGATGATTTGCTTGCGGCCGCTTTCGCCGGCTACCAAAAACGTGACGCGCTGCTCAATGAAGCCGCGCCTAGGGATCTCCCATGACAACTGCAACGTCTGCTGGCAAACGCAGTGGCAACTTCTACGGCCTCGGCACTTATCTGGGCCTGGCCGGCGCCTTGCTGGCGATGGTCGCGCTGTTCTCGGTCCTGAGCAGCCATTTCCTGTCTTACGACACCTTCAGCACCCTGGCCAACCAGATCCCCGATTTGATGGTGCTGGCGGTCGGCATGACGTTCGTCTTGATCATCGGCGGCATCGATCTGTCGGTGGGCTCGGTGTTGGCCCTCGCGGCATCGACGGTCAGCGTGGCGATTCTCGGCTGGGGCTGGAGCGTGCTGCCTGCGGCGTTGCTGGGAATGGGCGCTGCGGCGCTGGCCGGGACCCTCACGGGCTCGATCACGGTGGCGTGGCGGATTCCCTCGTTCATCGTGTCCCTCGGCGTGCTGGAAATGGCCCGTGGCGTGGCGTATCAAATGACCGGTTCGCGCACAGCCTACATCGGTGATGCCTTCGCCTGGCTGTCCAACCCGATTGCCTTCGGCATCTCGCCGTCGTTCATCATTGCCTTGCTGATCATCATCGTCGCCCAGGCCGTGCTGACCCGTACCGTGTTCGGTCGCTACCTGATCGGCATCGGCACCAACGAAGAAGCGGTGCGTCTGGCAGGGATCAATCCAAAGCCCTACAAGATTCTGGTGTTCAGTCTGATGGGACTGCTGGCCGGTATCGCCGCGCTGTTTCAGATTTCCCGTCTGGAAGCGGCGGACCCGAATGCCGGTTCCGGCCTGGAGCTGCAAGTGATCGCAGCGGTGGTCATCGGCGGCACCAGCCTGATGGGCGGCCGTGGTTCGGTCATCAGTACATTCTTCGGAGTGCTGATCATTTCCGTGCTGGCGGCCGGTCTGGCGCAGATCGGCGCGACTGAGCCGACCAAACGCATCATCACCGGCGCCGTCATCGTGGTGGCGGTGGTGCTTGATACTTATCGCAGTCAGCGCGCAAGCCGGCGGACCTGAGTCATGGCAACGATCAAGGATGTGGCAGCGCTCGCGGGAATTTCCTACACCACGGTTTCCCACGTGGTGAACAAGACTCGACCGGTCAGTGAAGAAGTGCGGATCAAGGTTGAAGCCGCGATCAAGAGTCTGGACTACGTGCCTAGCGCCGTGGCCCGCTCGCTCAAGGCTAAAACTACCGCGACCATCGGCCTGCTGGTGCCTAACAGCCTCAACCCGTACTTCGCCGAACTGGCCCGTGGGATCGAGGATTACTGCGAGCGCAACGGCTACTGCGTAATCCTCTGCAACTCCGACGACAACCCGGACAAGCAGCGCAGCTACCTGCGCGTGCTGCTGGAAAAGCGCATCGACGGGCTGATCGTGGCGTCGGCCGGCGGTGACGCAGGGTTGGCGGAAGGCCTTGCAGCCGTACGCACGCCAATGGTCATCGTCGACCGTGGGCTGGCGGGTGTGAATGCCGATCTGGTGCGCATCGACCACGAATACGGCGCCTATCTGGCGACCCGGCACCTGCTGGAATTGGGACACCGTGACATCGCCACGATTGGTGGTCCGACGAGTACCAGTGTGGCGCAGATGCGTCTGGCCGGTTATTGCCGGGCACTGCAAGAGGCGGGCGTCGAAGTGCCTCGCGAGCGCATGCTGGAAAGCGATTTCACCAGCACCGGCGGTTACAACGCCGCAGCGATCCTGTTGGAAAAGAACCCGCCCAGCGCGATCTTCGCCGGCAACGACATGATCGGTATCGGCGTGCTGCGCGCGGCGGCCGAGCGCAATATTCGTGTACCGAGCGATCTGTCGGTAATCGGCTTCGACGATATCCAGATGAGCCGTTACGTCTATCCGGCGCTGACCACGGTGGGCCAGTCGATTCTGCAATTGGGCGAAATGGCCGCCGAAGTGCTTTTACGCAGGATCGCCACACCGGACATGGCCACCGATCAACGGATCGTGACGCCGAGCATTGTCCTGCGCGAATCGACTGCGCCGCTGGCTGGTGTGTTCGGAGAGTACCGCTAAACCAAAGCACCGCTGAAACCTGAATTGATGAGTAGTGATGTATGCCAGCAAAAGTAGTGGTAATCGGCAGTCTTAACATGGACCTGGTCACCCGGGCGCCCAGGTTGCCCCGTGGCGGTGAAACGCTGATCGGCCGTTCGTTTTCCACGGTGTCCGGCGGCAAGGGTGCGAATCAGGCTGTCGCCGCCGCGAGGCTGGGGGCGCAGGTGTCGATGGTCGGTTGTGTGGGCAGCGATGCCTATGGCGAACAGTTGCGCGGCGCGTTGTTGGCCGAGCAGATCGATTGCCAGGCCGTCAGCGTCGTCGACGGCGCCAGCGGCGTGGCGTTGATTGTGGTCGACGACAACAGTCAGAACGCAATCGTGATCGTGGCCGGTGCCAACGGTGCGCTGACGCCGCAAGTGATCGACGGATTCGACGCCGTATTGCAGGCGGCGGATGTACTCATCTGTCAGCTGGAAGTGCCGGATGCCACGGTCGGCCACGCACTCAAGCGCGGCCGTGAACTGGGCAAGGTGGTGATTCTCAACCCGGCGCCGGCCAGTCAACCGTTGCCGGCAGACTGGTACGCCGCCATTGATTACCTGATTCCCAACGAAAGCGAAGCTTCGGCCCTGAGCGGTTTGCCGGTGGACTCGCTGGACACCGCCGAAACCGCTGCGGCCCGTTTGATCGCGATGGGCGCCAGTAAGGTCATCATCACCCTCGGCGCCCAAGGTTCGCTGTTTGCCAATGGCAAAGGCTTCGAGCATTTCCCGGCGCCGAACGTGAAGGCGGTCGACACCACCGCGGCGGGCGACACCTTTGTCGGTGGTTTCGCCGCGGCGCTGGCGGCCGGCAAGACCGAAGCTGAAGCCATCCGTTTCGGCCAGGTCGCTGCGGCGTTGTCGGTCACCCGGGCTGGCGCACAACCCTCGATTCCCACCTTGTCCGACGTACAGGCCTTTAAAACACCATGAAAAAGACACCTTTGCTCAATGTCGCGCTGTCGCGGCTGATCGCCTCCCTGGGCCATGGCGATAAAGTAGTGATCGGCGACGCGGGCCTGCCGGTGCCGCCGGGCGTCGAGCTGATCGACCTGGCGCTGACCCATGGCATTCCGGATTTCGTCAGCACCTTGAACGTGGTGCTCAGCGAGATGCAGGTTGAAAGCCATGTGCTGGCCCAGGAAATCCTCGAGAAACAGCCGTCGGCGTTGGCGACGCTGGACGAGTTGAATGCCGCCGGTGCGCTGGGTCAGCGTGAGCTGCTCAGCCATGACCAATTCAAAGTCCTCAGCCGACAGGCGCGGGCGATTATTCGGACAGGCGAATGTCAGCCGTACTGCAACATCGTGCTGGTGGCTGGGGTAACGTTTTAGTTCGCTGTTGTCTTTCTGCTGTTCCACGCACAAGGAGTGCGCTATGTACCGCTATGCTCAAAAACTGCACCACCTGCTCAGGAGTCTGCTGCTTTTGTCCCTGATTACCGCAACAAGCGCCCAGGCGGCGGAAAAGATCGACTTGATCATCGACAGCGATCCGGGTGCCGACGACGTGGTTGCCTTGCTGTTCGCCCTGGCATCGCCCGAAGAGCTGAGCATTCGTGCGCTGACCACCGTCGCCGGCAATGTTCGCCTGGACAAGACATCGCGTAATGCGCGACTGGCTCGCGAGTGGGCGGGGCGCGAAGAGGTGCCGGTCTATGCCGGTGCGCCGAAACCGTTGATGCGCACGCCGATCTACGCCGAGGATATCCATGGCAAGGAAGGGCTGTCGGGTGTCACCGTGCATGAACCGAAGGAAGGCCTGGCCAAGGGCAATGCGGTCAACTACCTGATCGACACCTTGAAAACCGCCAAGCCGCACAGCATCACCATCGCCATGCTCGGTCCACAGACCAACCTGGCTCTGGCGCTGATCCAGGAACCTGAAATCGTTCAGGGCATCAAGGAAGTGGTGATCATGGGCGGGGCTCACTTCAATGGGGGCAATATCACTCCGGTGGCCGAGTTCAACCTGTTCGCCGATCCGCAGGCGGCGGAAGTGGTGCTCAAAAGTGGCGTGAAGCTGACCTACTTGCCGCTGGACGTGACCCACAAGATCCTCACCAGCGAGGCGCGGCTGAAGCAGATCGCGGCCATCAACAACAATGCCAGCAAGCTGGTGGGCGATATTCTGAATGAGTACGTCAAGGGTGACATGGAGCATTACGGCATTCCGGGCGGCCCGGTGCATGACGCCACGGTCATTGCTTACCTGCTCAAGCCGCAACTGTTCACCGGTCGTTCGGTCAACGTAGTCGTCGACAGCCGCGAAGGTCCGACTTTCGGCCAAACCATCGTCGACTGGTATGACGGGCTGAAAGCGCCGAAGAATGCTTTCTGGGTGGAAAGCGGCGACGCCCAGGGCTTTTTCGATCTGCTGACCGAGCGCCTGGCTCGTCTGAAATAAGCGTCATGCCCGCAGGTGCCAGCCTGCGGGTTTCTGCTCTCTGCGTTATGTATTCGCCGCCCCCATGAGGTCGGCGGGGTATTTCTCGAAAACCTGCGCGATAAATTGCTGGGCGGCTTCGGTGCCCAGTTCCTTGACCAATAGATCGATACCAATGATTGCCAACTCTTCCGGGCTGCCCGGGCTGTATGAGCTGTGACCCTGTGGCCACTTGACTGTGATGTTGGCGTCGATGTTTAGGGTGGACATGATGGCGCTCGTGAAGTCGGGGAAGTCTGGGTGTCGAGTTAACCATTTTGTGCAGCTTTTGGCACTCCGACTTAGGCATGGGGGGAGTGCTATGCGACACTTGGTCTTTACTGATTTCTCAAGGACTGTGCTGTGCAGATCGATTTGAATACGCCTGACGGCTTGACCCTTGAGGCTGTGCGCCAGCTGCTGGCCAGCGCGAGCGATGATGAGCACACCCAATTGCGCGTGACTAAAGGTGGCATCGCCTACATTTCGTCAGGTGTCGTCGGCGGCACCGACATTGGCGGGCTGCTGTTTCGCCTGGAGACGTGGGCCAAGGGCTCTGGTTATGTCGGACGTGTCGCCGCCAGCGACGAGGTCTGGGTCATGCAGATTTTCAACGCGCTCAAGGAGAACTGGCCGAATCCGCCGTTCGACTACATCGACGTTTATTGAGGGCTGTTCATATTCAGTCACGATTGAGGGGTAAACGGCGGGGCGATGCTCAGGCAAACTCGCCGCCTGACCGGATCGAGGGCAGGATGCTGGCATTCGCTCTCTGAAACCAAACGCCAGATTGGCGGTCGCACGATCTCAGCTTAACTATTGAAAGAAGGAGGCTTCATGCCTTGGAAGCTCGCGTCATTGGGTACTTTGCTGGCCGTTGCCACGCTGGCCGGTTGCAGCACTACCTCCACCGAGTCGACAACAGACCCTGTTACGACGACTGACACGGGTCACAGCCGTTGTGAGGCAAAGGCTGCCGAATTCACCCTCGGCAAAAAGGCTTCGCCCGAATTGCTGGAGCAGGCGCGTACTCGTGCCGGCGCACAGAATGCACGGTTCCTGTTGCCCACCGACATGGTGACCCTGGAATACCGCTCTGATCGCCTGAACCTGAACACCGATGCCAATCGGGTCGTCACCCGCGTCAACTGCGGCTGATCGTTCCAGGCTTTTGTTTCACCCATAAAAAACCCCGTCACATGGACGGGGTTTTTTTAGTGCGCCTGGAAATTACTCTGGGCGAACTTGAGCAGCTTGCATACCCTTTTGGCCTTTCTCAGCCACGAAGGAAACAGTCTGGCCTTCTTTCAGGCTTTTGAAACCGTCGCTTTCGATAGCTTTGAAGTGTACGAACAGGTCGTCACCGCCACCTTGAGGAGTGATGAAGCCGAAGCCTTTTTCATCGTTGAACCATTTAACGGTGCCGGTTTGGCGATTAGACATGGTGTATCTCCAAGAAACATATATTTTCAGTAGTACTGTGCTGCTCAGGCCAACTGGGCACACCGGAGTATCATAGTCGAAATGTTCGCTTTGGGAGCCCCCCGGACGTGCTGTTTGCCCTACAGTCGTGCTTTCTTTGTTGCTTGATGTGGCTGAAAGCCCCGAAATACAAGGCTTTCAGCCGAAAGTAAAGACGATAAAAAAAGCTGTAAAACCTGCATAAATTGTACGAAAAAGCGTTTTTTGGAGGCTTTTCATCGGCTGTCGAGGCCTTCAAAGCGTCCTGTCGGGCTTATTTTTTCGCTTTGTTATCGGCTTTGCAGGACGAGATTTGAGTCAGTGCTTTTTGCTTCAGCGCGTCACTGGCCGTGTTGTCCATCAACGACTGGATGTCGCTGGCCGGGTACGATTTGATCGCATCGGCACCACAAGCGCAGTGAGATTTGGCCGCGGCGGCGCCGATCTGTGGCGTGGCTGCCTGGGTGCATTGAGCCATGTATTTCTCGCGCTCGCCTTTTGGCCAATCGGCATGGGCGGCCAGTGGCAGCAGCAGGACGACGGGGGCGATTACAGCGAATAAACGATTCAGACGCATGCTGGGATGCTCCTTGTGGGTCAATGTCTTGTTATCTGAGGGGCAAAGCGGGGTTCAAGTTCAGCACTCTGGCGAAAATGCCTGATTTGCGCCAGCAGAAAACCTCGGTGCCGCGACGACCGTTCATCTGTGCTAGCATTCCCCGCTCGGGCGTTTGCAGGCTCCGGAGACCTTCAGTCCCGGCAGCGGTAGCCGCACGAATAACCCTGATTTGAATCCCAGTCACTCTGGTTCGGTTTTCCGGTTGGCCGCAAGGCTCCTGCCGCTGTAAGGCAGGCGTTCGTCATTGAATGGCCTGGATCGGATCTTGTACTGGCTCATCCCAACCCACGTGACCTTTGGTAGGGGTCACCACTAGGAGAGGAGGCGCCATGCCAACTATTACTCTTCCCGACGGCAGTCAACGTTCATTCGATCACCCGGTTTCCGTAGCCGAGGTCGCCGCATCCATTGGTGCTGGCCTGGCCAAAGCCACCGTGGCCGGCAAGGTCAATGGCAAGCTGGTCGACGCCAGCGACATCATCGACAGCGATTCCACGCTGCAAATCATTACGCCAAAGGATGAAGAGGGGCTGGAGATCATTCGCCACTCTTGCGCTCACCTGGTTGGCCACGCGGTCAAGCAGCTGTACCCGACTGCGAAGATGGTCATCGGCCCGGTCATCGACGAAGGCTTCTATTACGACATCGCCTTCGAGCGTCCTTTTACACCGGACGACCTGGCTGCAATCGAACAGCGCATGCAGCAGCTGATCGAAAAAGATTACGACGTGATCAAGAAAGTCACTCCGCGCGCCGAAGTGATCGAAGTGTTCAAGGCCCGTGGCGAAGACTACAAGCTGCGCCTGGTCGAGGACATGCCGAACGAGCAGGCGATGGGCCTGTACTATCACGAAGAATACGTCGACATGTGCCGCGGTCCGCACGTGCCGAACACGCGCTTCCTGAAATCCTTCAAGCTGACCAAGTTGTCCGGCGCCTACTGGCGTGGCGATGCCAAGAACGAGCAGTTGCAGCGCGTTTACGGCACCGCCTGGGCTGACAAGAAGCAACTGGCGGCTTACATCCAGCGCATCGAAGAAGCTGAGAAGCGCGATCACCGCAAGATCGGCAAGCGCCTGGGCCTGTTCCACACCCAGGAAGAGTCCCCGGGCATGGTGTTCTGGCACCCGAACGGCTGGACCCTGTACCAGGTGCTCGAGCAGTACATGCGCAAGGTTCAGCGCGACAACGGTTACCTGGAGATCAAGACTCCGCAAGTCGTTGACCGCAGCCTGTGGGAGAAATCCGGGCACTGGGCCAACTACGCCGACAACATGTTCACCACCCAGTCGGAAAACCGCGATTACGCGATCAAGCCGATGAACTGCCCTTGCCACGTGCAAGTGTTCAATCAAGGCCTGAAAAGCTACCGCGAGTTACCGATGCGCCTGGCCGAATTCGGTGCTTGCCACCGTAACGAGCCATCGGGTGCGCTGCACGGCATCATGCGCGTGCGTGCGTTCACCCAGGACGACGCCCACATCTTCTGCACCGAAGAGCAGATGCAGGCCGAATCCGCCGCGTTCATCAAGCTGACCATGGACGTTTATGCCGACTTCGGCTTTAAAGACGTCGAGATGAAGCTGTCCACTCGTCCGGAAAAACGCGTCGGTTCCGACGAGCTGTGGGATCGCGCAGAAGCGGCATTGGCTGCAGCCCTTGATAGCGCTGGCTTGCCGTACGATCTGCAGCCGGGCGAAGGTGCGTTCTACGGTCCGAAGATCGAATTCTCGCTGAAAGATTGCCTCGGTCGTGTCTGGCAATGTGGTACCCTTCAGCTCGATTTTAACCTGCCTGTCCGTCTGGGAGCCGAATACGTCTCCGAAGACAACAGTCGCAAGCACCCGGTTATGTTGCACCGGGCGATCCTGGGCTCCTTCGAACGTTTCGTCGGAATTCTGATCGAGCACTACGAGGGGGCATTCCCTGCGTGGCTGGCTCCGACCCAGGCAGTGATCATGAATATCACTGATAAACAGGCCGATTTTGCCGCCGAGGTTGAAAAAACCCTCAACGAAAGCGGATTTCGTGCCAAGTCTGACTTGAGAAATGAAAAGATCGGCTTTAAAATCCGCGAGCATACTTTGCTCAAGGTTCCTTATCTCTTGGTTATCGGAGATCGGGAAGTCGAGATGCAGACTGTCGCTGTGCGTACTCGTGAAGGTGCTGACCTGGGCTCGATGCCCGTCGCCCAGTTCGATGAGTTTATCGCGCAAGCG
>NZ_JBIVBY010000002.1:0-593 GCF_044746405.1 Pseudomonas sp. NPDC086251 | reverse complement strand
GCAAGCGGTTTCCCGGCGTGGTCGCCCAGATTCGGAGTAATTACTATTAAGCGTGAAATGAGACAAGATAAACGAGCTGCACCGAAAGCCCCGATCAACGAGAATATCTCGGCACGCGAGGTTCGGTTAATTGGGGCTGAAGGTGAACAGCTTGGGATTGTGTCAATTGAAGACGCGCTTCTTAAGGCTGAAGAGGCCAAACTGGATCTGGTGGAGATTTCCGCCGATGCAGTACCCCCTGTTTGCAAACTGATGGACTACGGCAAATCGATCTTCGAGAAGAAGAAGCAGATTGCCGCGGCCAAGAAAAACCAGAAGCAGATCCAGGTTAAAGAAATCAAGTTTCGTCCAGGGACGGAGGAAGGGGATTACCAGGTAAAACTGCGCAACCTGGTACGTTTCCTGAGTGATGGGGACAGGGCCAAGGTATCCTTGCGATTCCGCGGCCGTGAGATGGCCCACCAGGAGCTGGGGATGGAACTCCTCAAGCGAGTTGAAGGTGACTTGCTCGAGTACGGTTCGGTCGAACAGCATCCTAAGATGGAAGGACGCCAGCTGATCATGGTCATCGCCCCGAAAAAGAAGAAGTAATC